>JBNMOX010000062.1:0-6872 GCA_051275835.1 Patiriisocius sp. | reverse complement strand
GGGAACGCTATATTGGCAACTGAATGATTGCTGGCCTGTGGTATCTTGGTCCAGTATAGATGGATTAGGGAACTGGAAAGCCCTGCATTATAAAGTAAAGGAAGCTTTTGAAGATGTGCTTATCATTGTTAAACAAGACAAAGAAAACCTTAAGGTTTTTATTAAAAATGACAGTTTTGAAAACTTAAATGACACCATTACAATTGAAATTATTTCGTTTGATGGCAATATTTTATTTTCTAATACCAAGAATGTAGGATTCCCAGGAAACAAAAGTGTAGGTGTTTGGGAAAAACCGATACGTTTCTTTGACCCATTTGACTTACAGCGTAGTGTTATGAAATTAACCTACGGAAATAATACAACCCTTCATTATTTTACAAATCCCAAAAGTTTGCGACTACCAAAGGAACAATTAGACATTGACTATACCGTTTCAGAAAAGGGCATTTTATATACTGTTAGTTCAAAAACACTTCAGAAAAATGTGTATTTATATATTGATGGCACAGCACATTTTAGTGACAACTTTTTTGACCTATTGCCAGGAGAAACCAAACAAGTTATGCTCGAATTTAAAAATGAAGTACAAAAAAAAATAAAGTATAAGACGTTAAATGGGGTTCAAAACAGATTAAAACCTTTGCAATAGAAATTTCCCTTTGAAGGGATATTTTTACAATAAAAAATCAACCAAATACCATGAGAAACACATTTTTATTATTCATCCTATTTGTTACATTAGGGTGCCAAGATGAAGGGCTCACTATAACTGTAAATGAGCTTAAAATAATACCTGCACCGCAAAAAACAACAAAGGATACTGGGTTTTATACGCTCCAAGAAAAGGTGCATTTTAAGTCTATTGAATACTTCACACTTGAGAACAAATATTTTTATGATCAGTTGCATAATACCTTAGGTTTTGAAGTTGTGACGGTAAAAGAAGATGGCGCTGCAGATATTTTATTTAAAGTAAATCGTGCTCTAGGAGAAGAAGAATATATCCTAAGGATTAACAATCAAATAATCATCGAAGCAAAAACGCCAAAAGGAATGTTCTATGGGATACAATCTTTACTTCAAATACTACCTTTTAAACACATTGAAGATGCAAATATTACAAAAGTAAAGCTTCCAAAAGGGGCCATTCAGGACCATCCAGTATTTCCATATCGAGGCATGCACCTAGATGTATCACGTCATTTCTTCCCAAAAGAGTTTATCAAAGAATATATTGCTCATTTGGCTTCTTTAAAAATGAATACTTTTCATTGGCATTTGACAGATGATCAAGGATGGCGTATCGAGATAAAACAATATCCAGAGCTAACGAATAAAGGAGCATATCGAGAAGAAACCTTGCTAGGGCATTATAATGACTCTCCACAAAAATTTGACGGGAAACGCTATGGAGGTTTTTATACACAAGAAGACGTCAAAGAAATTGTTGCTTTTGCCAAAGAACATCATGTAACTGTCATTCCAGAAATAGAGTTGCCAGGACATGCGCAAGCAGCCATTCATGCCTATCCAGAACTGGGCTGCACTGGTGAGCAAGTTCCCGTAGCCACAAAATGGGGCGTCTTTGAGAACATCTACTGCCCAAAACCAGAAACGTTTACCTTCCTTAAAAATGTATTGGATGAGGTGATGCCATTGTTCCCTAGCGAGTATATACATATTGGCGGTGATGAAGCGCCTAAAACCCAATGGAAAAAGTGTGATCATTGTCAACAATTAATCAAAGAAAAAGGATTGGGAGATGAACATGGCTTGCAAAGTTATTTTATCAAAGAAATAGAAAAGCACGTCAATAGCAAAGGAAAAAAGATTATTGGCTGGGATGAAATTTTAGAAGGAGGCTTAGCACCCAATGCCACCGTAATGTCCTGGCGTGGAACCGAGGGCGCAGTAGCGGCAGCAAACCAAGGGCACGATGTTATATTAACGCCTACATCACATGCCTATTTCGATTATTATCAAGCCACCTATGAAGATGAGCCTACCGCTATTGGAGGCTATTTGCCTTTAAAAAAGGTCTATGGTTTTAATCCAATACCTAAGGCATTACAAGGCAAAGGAGCTTCTAAGCATGTGTTAGGCGCCCAAGGAAATATATGGACAGAATATATGTCAACCACAGATCAAGTAGAGTATATGGTATTTCCAAGAATGTTGGCCATGAGCGAAGTAGTTTGGAAAGGACCCACTACAAACTTAGATAAAGACTATCGTGATTTTCTTTCAAGACTAGAACCCTATCTAAAAAGGCTTGATAGCAAGGATGTGAACTATGCCAATCACCTTTTTGATTTAGAAGGAACTGTAATAAAAAAGGAGGCTACTGTTTTGTATGAACTTTATACTCCTACTGCTGGGAAAGAAATAAAATACAGCATCAATGGTGGGGAGCAATTACCATATATCAAACCGGTTACTATTTCCGAAGATGCTATTATTGCGGGGCAGGTATATAAAAATGGAGCCCCTGTTGGGCGTAATTATTCAGATACCATTCACTATCACAAGGGCATTAATGCTAAGGTAGGTGTTAGTGTAGTACCACATCCGGCTTATGGCGCAGGAGGTATCAAAGCCCTTATTAATGGAGTCTCTGGAAGTAACACTCGTTTTGGCGACAAAGAATGGCTGGGCTTTTGGGGAGATGACTTGGAGGTCACCATTACTTTTCTAGAGCCTACAAAAATTTCAAAAATTAGCACGCGTTTTTATAATGCCAATGGGCAATGGTTGTATACACCTAAACATTGGACAGCAATGATAACGTTAGAGAATGGATCCGTTCTTTCAAATAAAGAAATGATAGGGGATAATGGAAAAATAGTTTCATCAGAAATGCTAATTAATACGAAAGACTATTTAACTAGAAGAATAGTCCTTTTAATTCCAAGCTATGGTATTATTCCAGATGGTTTGCAAGGTGCGGGTAACAAAGCGTGGACCTTTATTGATGAGATTGTGGTAGAGTAATTAGCTCCTATTCACAATCGTAGACGAAGCCTGATCCAAACACATGACCGTTAGATCTGCAATGTTTACATGTGGGGGTCTAGTGACGGCAAAATAGATGATGTCTGCAATATCTTCTGGCTGTAATGGGGTGAAATTCTGATATACTTTGGTGGCACGCTCTATGTCTCCTTTAAAACGCACCTCGCTAAATTCGGTTTCCACCAATCCAGGATTAATGGCTCCTACTTTAATGCCTTTTCCATTTAAGTCTAAGCGCATCCCTTGATTTATAGCGTCTACGGCATGTTTGCTAGCGCAATATACATTGCCATTTGGATACACTTCTTTTCCTGCAGTAGATCCAATATTGATGATATGCCCGGATGCTCTTTCAATCATTTGCGGAATAATAGCTTGACTTACATATAATAACCCTTTCACATTAATATCTAGCATGGCATCCCAATCTTCACTAGATCCATTTTGAAAAGAGTCTAATCCATGTGCATTTCCAGCATTGTTCATTAAAATATCAATCGTTTCAAAACCTTTGGGTAAGTTGGTGAGCAGTGTCTTCACCTTAGTTTTATCACGCACATCAAATGTAAGCGTATGTACTTCTGTGTGCTTTGATAGTTCTGCAGCAATGACGTCTAATCGTTCTTGGCGCCTTCCACATAATACAAGATTGATATTGTGTTTTGCAAAAAGGGTAGCAGTGGCACGCCCAATTCCTGAAGTGGCACCTGTAATAAGAGCAGTTTTTTTCATGAGCTATAGCAAAGCCGAAATAGGAACGTTTGTAATCGGTTTAGAAACTACACATTGATTAACGCAATAATATTTCAGAAATTAGTGTATGCAAATGTACATGCTAAAAATGATAAAAAACAGTCTTAAAATTTTATTAAGATACTTGACTTCAAGTATTAGTTCCCTTACATTTAGCCCCTGGAAAAAAAACGATGCTTAACGTAACTTGTTTATTGAAATTTCGTCATTAATTATGACCGTTAACACTAATTAACGCTACAATAGCAATACGAATAAAAATTACTAGTTAGGTATTAATATAATTTAGATTAGAAAATTAGGACTATGGAACAAATAGCTACGCCTACAGATATTGGCGCATTGAATGATAAAATTGAAAAAGAAAGTGCTTTTGTAGACATTCTTACGATGGAAATGAACAAAGTAATTGTTGGTCAAAAACACATGATCGAACGATTGCTTATAGGCTTGCTAGGTCAAGGACACATTCTATTAGAAGGAGTACCTGGGTTAGCAAAGACCTTAGCCATTAACACCTTGTCAAAAGCGGTACATGGTAGTTTTAGCCGGGTGCAATTTACACCAGACTTATTGCCAGCAGATGTGGTAGGTACCTTGATATATAATATGAAGGATAATGACTTTACGATTAAGAAAGGTCCAATTTTCGCCAATTTTGTATTGGCAGATGAGATCAACAGAGCGCCTGCTAAAGTTCAGTCTGCACTGCTAGAAGCCATGCAAGAAAAGCAGGTTACTATTGGTGATACAACGTTTATCTTGGACAAGCCATTTTTAGTAATGGCAACTCAAAACCCTATTGAGCAAGAAGGAACGTATCCATTACCAGAAGCGCAGGTAGACCGTTTTATGTTAAAAACAGTTATAAAATACCCAACCTTAGAAGACGAACAGTTAATCATTCGTCAAAATCTTAAAGGCGGATTTGAGCAAGTCAATCCTGTGGTTACTGTTGAGCAAATTTTACGTGCACAAAGCGCAGCTCGTGAAGTGTACATGGATGAGAAGATAGAAAAATATATTCTAGACATCATCTTTGCAACACGTTCTCCTGAAAATTACAAACTTGCAGAACTAGCACCACTTATTAGCAATGGGGCTTCTCCTCGTGGAAGTATTAACCTTGCTGTCGCTGCAAAGTGTTATGCATTTATTAAGCGTAGAGGCTATGTGGTACCAGAAGATGTTCGTGCAGTAGTACATGATGTGCTGCGTCATAGAATAGGCATTACCTATGAAGCTGAAGCAGAAAATGTGACTACAGAAGACATTATCAACAAGATTGTTAATGTAATCGAAGTACCATAATAGTAGACAGCAGCAGTTTTCAGTAGACAGAAAACAAATATCAGAATTTTATTAAATATAATAATTAGTTCCTTTTCCCATGGGAGAAGGTTAGGTTGAGGGCATAGCATGAGCACCACTAAAGAACTCTTAAAGAAAGTACGAAAAATCGAAATCAAAACACGTCGTTTAAGCGACCATGTTTTTGGTGGTGAGTACCATAGTACTTTTAAGGGTCGCGGAATGACTTTTAGTGAAGTGCGGCAATACCAATATGGAGATGACGTACGAAATATAGACTGGAATGTAACGGCACGTTATAATGAACCCCATATCAAAGTTTTTGAAGAAGAGCGTGAGCTTACTCTAATGCTTATGGCAGATATTAGTGGCTCCGAATTTTTTGGAACTGATGCCCAGTTTAAAAACGAAATCATAACTGAGATTGTTGCAACACTGGCTTTTTCTGCCATGCAGAACAATGATAAAGTTGGGATTATTTTATTTACAGATCAAATAGAATTATTTGTCCCTCCAAAAAAGGGGAAATCGCATATTCTTAGAATTATTAGAGAATTATTAGAATTTAAACCGGTTAGTAAGAAGACAGATTTAAGTCAAGCACTTAAATATCTTAGCAATGTCATGAAGAAGAAAGCCATTGTTTTTGTGCTTTCAGATTTTATGACAGAGGATTATAAAGACACGCTCAAAATTGTTGCTAGAAAACATGATGTTACTGGTATTCGGGTATATGATAGAAGAGAAGAAACGATGCCTAATTTAGGGATGGTGCAAATGGAAGATGAAGAAACTGGAGAATCTATATTGGTTCATACAGGATCTAAAGCAGTTCGTAATCACTACGCAGCATATCATAAAGAACGTGTTGCTTATTATGAAAATGCATTTTCCAAAAGTGGTGCTGGAACTATTGCTTGCAGAGTAGATGAAAGCTATGTGAAGAAACTATTAGGGTATTTCAAAAGAAGATAGAACCATTGAACACAATACATAACATACAAATAATAAAAAATCAATTTCCTAAAGTATTAGGGATATTGTTGTTTTTGCTTTGTTTTTCTGCAACGGCGCAAGTAATAACGCAAGCAGATACGACATCTATTAAAATTGGAGAAGAGCTACGCATTCAATTTGAAATTCAAGCCGACTCCACAGATTTGGTCGTGTTTCCAGATCAGCAAACTTTTCTACCTTTAGAAGTTATTGAGAGTTATGATACAGACACAACCTACGCCAATTCAAAAATCACCTATAGAAAACAATATGGGCTAACCCAGTTTGATTCTGGAAATTATACAATACCACGTCAAAAAATTATTTTTAATAATACGTTTTATCTCTCAGATTCTATTCAGGTTGAGGTACGTGATGTAGCGGTTGATACAATCCAGCAAAAAATGTTTGATATCAAACCTGTTGTTGGGGTTGAGAAGCCATCTTTTGAAATAACCAAAATTCTATTTTGGTTAGTACCATTATTGATAATTGCTGCCGCTATTTGGTATTTCCTAAGGCGCAAAAAGAAAAAAGCCGAAGCAGAAAAGCAGTTGCCACCGTATGAAGAGGCTCTTGTTGCCTTAAAAGAATTGGATAAGTCAGAATATCTACTGCAAAACAAATCCAAAGAATATTATTCTTTGTTGACCGAAATTGTAAAAAGATACCTTGATAGAGAAGTAGATAATGCTGCACTCGAAAGTACAACAGACGAATTAATTGAGCGACTACAAGGCTTAAAGAAATCGGGAAATTTCGATTTTGAAATAGGAGACATAAAAAACTTAAATATC
>JBNMOX010000061.1:0-6904 GCA_051275835.1 Patiriisocius sp. | reverse complement strand
GGTGTGCGTCGTGCCTTGGGAGCGAGTCCTTGGGATATTAGATCTCAAATATTACAAGAATCATTAGTCCTTACCATTATATCTGGTATGGTAGGAGTTGCTGTAGCTGCTGGTGGTATTTGGATCATGAATTATGCTTTAGAATTAAGTGGTCCTGTAGAAAATTTCGCTAATCCATCTGTTAATATTGGTGTGATAGGAATCGCTTTATTTATTTTAATTGTTTCTGGAATTTTAGCAGGCTTAATTCCTGCAACCAGAGCCACACAAATGAAACCTGTAGATGCTCTGCGGGTAGACTAATACCTTCTGAAGTTTCAGAACTGTAGAAAAACGTTTAACAAAACCAACCTTATTAAAAAGACCAAAGAAATGAAAAGAACAGGAACTATCATCACATTAATCGCTATCGTATTAGCATTTTCTGCAGGTATTTGGTATATCTATTCAAAAGATAAAACAGATCCCGTGGTGTATCAAACAGAAACGCCAAGTATAAAAACCATTGTAAAAAAAACGGTTGCTACAGGGAGTATTGTGCCTAAAGAAGAGGTCTTGATAAAGCCTAATATTTCAGGAATTATTGATGAAATATTTGTAGTAGCGGGTGATGTTATTAAAAGTGGAGATTTAATTGCGAAGGTAAAAGTAGTGCCAAACGTTAATTCTTTAAACAGTGCTAAAAACAACATCAATAGCTCGAAAACACAAGTTGAAACCGCCCGATTAGCATTAGAAAGTCAGAAGAGTATTTACAAGCGTCAAAAGGAGCTGTTTGACAAGGGTGTGGTTTCTGCCAATGATTTTGATCAAGCTCAGTTAAGCTATGACCAAGCGCAACAAAGGTATAATCAAGAAAAAGTATTGCTTACAGGAGCACAACAAACTTTTGATATTGTAAAAACGGGTACGGCAAGAGGATTAGGTGCAGCTGCCAATACAGAAATTAGAGCCACTGTATCAGGTATGGTGCTCGACGTTCCTGTAAAAGTTGGAAACCAAGTAATAGAATCAAATAACTTTAATGATGGTACTACCATTGCAACCATAGCCGATGTAGAAAAAATGATTTTCGAAGGGAAGGTCGATGAGAGTGAGGTAGGGAAGATTACAGAAAAATTACCCCTAGAAATTACAGTAGGTGCTATTGAAAACAAAAAATTTGATGCCATACTTGATTATATTGCTCCCAAAGGTGTGAGTGAAAATGGAGCTATACAATTTGAAATAAAGGGAACGCTTAATAAACAAGATACTACATTTATTCGCGCAGGATTAAGCGCTAATGCTTCTATTATATTAGCAAAAGCAGAAGATGTATTAAGTGTAAAAGAAGCCTTAGTGCAATATGACCCAGAAACAAAAAAACCTTTTGTAGAAATAGCCATAGGCGATCAAAAATTTGAGCGTAAAGAAATTGAGTTAGGAGTTAGTGACGGTCTTTACGTAGAAGTGATACGTGGTGTTTCTAAAGAAGATAAAATTAAGGTGTGGAACCAATTAAAACCTGCGTTTCCAGGAAGGTGAGGTAGAAATTAATTGAAAATTTTAACAAATAGTGTAACAATTTTGAAAAGCTAAAGACTTACACAACAACGACAATCAAACTATGAAAAAGTTAGGGATTTTATTTTTTATCTTAACCATTGCAACAGCAGCTACTGCTCAGCAAAAGAAATGGACACTCACAGAGTGTGTGCAATACGCCTTAGATAATAACATTTCAGTAAAACAAAGTGAGCTAGATGTAGCAGCAACAGACATTGAGAAAATGACTGCTATTGGTGCTTTTTTACCTTCTGTAAACTTAAACTCGAGTCTTTCTGAAAATACAGGTTTAAGTTTTGACCCTACTACTAATCTAGCAGCTACTGCTACTTTTTTATCCACCTCTGGAAGTCTTAATGTTGGATATACATTATTTGATGGTTTGCGAAACCTTAGAAGCGTGCAACGAGCAGAATTATCAAAATTATCTAGTCAGTATCGACTTTCTAAAATGAAAGATGATATTTCTTTGTTTGTAGCCAATGGATATTTGCAAGTATTATTAAACAAAGCGAATGCAGCAGCTGCGAATGCACAAAATTTAGTTACCAAAGAACAAATAGAACGTACCAACCAGTTGGTAGACGCTGGTGTATTGCCAAGAGGAGATTTATTAGAAATTTCTGCTACAGATGCTATTGAACAACAGAATATTGCTAGAGCAGAAAATGCGGTAACAATTTCTTTGATTAGTTTGGCGCAACTATTACTTATTAAAGATTATGAGAATTTTGATATTATAGACGAGGATTATAAAGTGGTTAATAACACCATAGGTTTAAAGACTGTTGATGAAATTATAACCGGTGCTAAAGAGTCTCGTTCTGAAGTGAAAATTGCAGAGCAGAATGTAACCATCGCAGAAAAAGATGTGCAAATTGCTAAGGGAGGTTACTCTCCAACATTAAGTGCATTTTTTGGATACGATACAAGATTTTCTGAAGCACAAAAAGATCCTATCACTGGGGAGACTGTTGATTTTGTAAAGCAACTTTATTTGAATGATGGATTAGGATATGGATTGCGTTTAAGTATCCCTATACTTAATGGTTTTCAAACAAAGGCTAATGTGCAGCGAAGTAAAATAACTCTTGATAGAAGCAGGTTTCAGTTGGAGCAAGCAGAGCTTGATTTAGAGTCTAATGTATATCAGGCATATGTTGATGCAGAAGGTACAAGAAAGGCTTATGAGGCGGCTCAGAAATCGGTAGAATCACAAGAATTAGCATTTCAATATGCAAAAGATAGATATGATGCAGGGGCTACAAATGCTTTTGATTTTAGTCAGTCTAAGTTGCGTTATGATAATTCCCTTGTAGAATTAAATAGAAGTAAGTACGATTATATTTTTAAAATAAAGGTGTTGGAGTTATACTTCGGTGTACCAGCAACCGAATTAAAACTTTAATATGAAGAAAAAAACACTTTTTTGGACTTTAGGTATTGTTGCAGTAGCTGTAATCGTTCTTATTGGCGGAAAAAAAGCAGGAATGTTTGGCAAAACCCAAAGAGGGAAGGAAGTTGAGATCGCAAAAATCACTCCTATTGATATTGTTGAAACGGTAGCTGCCACAGGAAAAATACAACCAGAAATTGAGGTTGCATTGTCTTCGGAAGTTTCTGGAGAGATCATAGAACTCCCTATTAAGGAAGGGCAAGAGATTAAAAAGGGGGAATTGCTTGTAAAGATCAACCCAGACTTAATTCAAGCAGTGGTAAGTCAAAGTCAAGCGGGTCTCCAAAATGTAAAAGCACAATTGGATCAAGCAGAAGCTTCAGCTAGAAATGCTAAAGCAAACTATGAAAGAAACAAAACCTTATTTGATAAAGGTGTTATTTCAAAATCAGATTGGGATCGCTCTATTGCAGAGTATGAAGGTGCGGAGGCTAATGTAAAGTCTGCATACTATAGTGTTCAAAGCGCTCAGGCGAATGTAAAGCAATCTCAGGATAACTTATCACGTACAGCTATTTATGCGCCAATGTCTGGTACCATTTCAAGGTTAGCGGTAGAGTTAGGTGAGCGTGTTGTTGGAACCGCACAGATGGCTGGAACAGAAATTGTTCGTGTGGCAGATCTCACCAATATGGAAGTTGAGGTAGATGTAAATGAAAATGACATTGTAAAAGTAAATGTAGGTGATGAGACAATTGTTGAAGTAGATGCTTATTTGAAAAGAGAATTTAAAGGAGTGGTTACAGAAATAGCAAATTCTGCTCAAACAGCATTATCTGCAGATCAAGTAACTAACTTTAAAGTAAAAGTACGTATTCAACCAGAATCATATGCAGATTTAACGGAAGGGAAACCAGAAAGTTATTCGCCATTTCGTCCAGGAATGACAGCAACGGTAGATATTATTACCAATAAAAGAAATAAAATTATTGGTGTTCCTATTAGCGCAGTGGTTATAAAAACAGATACTACGTGCACTAAAGAAAAAGGGGCTAGGAAGAAAATTACATCGGGTAAACAAGAAAAATTTGAAGTAGTCTTTGTTAAGAACGGGACAAAAGCGGGTATTCGTGTTATTAAAACGGGTATTCAAGACGATAGTAACATTGAAGTCCTATCGGGTCTTCTTGAGGGAGATGAAGTAATAACCGGACCTTATAATACAGTTACAAAATCTTTAAAGTGCGATGATTTAATTACTCTTAAAGAAGAAAAGAAAGAAGAAAAAGAAGAAGATTCAAAAGAATAATGGCAACAATACTTTGTATAGAAACAGCAACTAAAAATTGCTCTGTAGCGCTTTCGATAAACGGAAGCGTTATTGCTTTACAAGAAGATAATCCAAAAAATGCCGCGGGCAAAAACTTTTCTCACGCAGAAAAATTACAAGAATATATAATTCAGGTACTTGATACAGCCAAGATATCAAAAAAGGAACTTGACGCCGTTGCTATTAGTAAAGGGCCAGGGTCTTATACAGGCTTAAGAATTGGCGTTTCTACCGCTAAAGGACTTTGTTATGCGCTGGATATACCTTTAATTTCTATTTCAACCCTAGCTTCATTAGCAAGACAGGTTCGTGATAGTATGGTTATACCTATGTTGGATGCTAGAAGGATGGAAGTATACTCGGCTGTTTTTTCTTTTGCCTCCGTTAAAGCTTCAGAAGACAAGCGTTCTGAAATGAAACAGGTTAGAGATACACAAGCACAAATTATCACTCAGGATTCCTTTGAAGCGTATCTTGCTGCAGGGTCTGTAACTTTTATTGGTGATGGTGTTGCTAAATTTAAAGAGGTATGTGATCACCCTAATGCCTTATTTGTAACGAACGCATTGCCATCTGCTTCCCAAATGGCCATCATTGCAACAAGTAAATACAAAATAAGCGACACCGAAGATGTCGCTTATTTTGAACCCTATTACTTAAAAGATTTTATTTCGCACTAAGACCTCCCACGGTATTATAGTATTCAATAACTTTCTTTAAGTCTGCTTCATTGTTAATGTCGAGATTTTTTACTTCGGTGTATTCTTTTATCAATTTTTTAGTACTACCAAAGACTTTGAATTTTCCTTTTCTTGACTTCGGAAATTGATAAAACTTTCCAACGGTATTTACGATATAGTATACTGGAGCATCTTCAAATTTTGCTGGCATGTCTCTTACCAAAGAAGATGAGGCTTTTTTTGCTGCGGTAAATTTCTTGTTCATCTTCTTATACAAACTTATTTGCGAACCTTCATATAGAATAGAGAAGTATCCTCCTTTTTCTACGCCACCTTCATACGGTACAAAAACAAAAATCTCATTGATTATTTTTACATAGATATCTTGAGATTTAGTAAGTACTCTTGCATTTTCATCTGGACTATCTAAAGATTCTTTGATTTCAATTTCATCTGCAATAGCGTTATATCTAAGCGCCACATTAGTGGCAAGTAATGCATCATTTTTATATACAGTACCTAGAAGATAAGATGCGTTGTTGTAGGGTGTTCCTTTATAGGTTCTAGTGTCTTTATAACTAATCCCACTATCGTTCCTTTTGATGTAGGTGTCAATCATAATTAAATCGCTTTGAAATAGTTTATCCCAATATTGGCCATAGCTAATAGAAGATGATAAACAAAATAATATACAGAGTGCTGCTATTTTTTTCATAATTATAAATTTTAGTGTGCTAGGTAAAAGTATAGATGAATGTCGGTAGCCACAACAAGGGCTAGGCTTGCTTTATGAATATCAAGGCGTAATTTATAAATCACGACTCAAAGAGGTGTTTATTTATCTTTCAATAAAAAAGCATGATGTGAAGAGTGTCTTTCTTGCTCTATAATGATGTTTGTGTTTTAGATGTCATAGGGTTTATTAAGAAGAATCAAATCAATTATATGTATTTTTAGCGAGTGAATACAAAAGCATATGATGTTATAATAATTGGGGGTGGTGCGGCAGGTTTTTTTACTGCAATCAACCTCAAAACAATGTCTCCCAAACTTAGGGTAGCCATTTTAGAACGGGGTAAAGAAGTCCTTACAAAAGTTAAAATATCTGGTGGTGGAAGATGTAATGTTACACACGCAGAGTTTGTGCCTAGTGAACTTACAAAAAACTACCCTAGAGGAGAAAAAGAATTGTTGGGACCTTTTCATACGTTTATGACAGGTGATACCCTTGCTTGGTTTGAAGAAAGAGGAGTTTCCATCAAAATGGAAGAAGATGGAAGGATGTTTCCAAGCACAGATAACTCCCAGACGATTATAGATTGTTTTTTAAACGAAATTTCAAGTCTGAACATTTCGGTATTAAAAAGTCATCCTGTAAAAGAGATTCAGACCCAAGAAGATGGATGGAAGATCACAACTACTTCAGAAATATTCTTAACTCAAAAGATGGTGATTGCTACTGGTAGTAACCCAAAAATATGGAATCTTTTAAAGAGTTTACAGCATTCCATTATACCGCCTGGTCCTTCATTGTTTACTTTTAATATCAAAGATCAACGTATTTTAGACTTGCCAGGTGTTTCTAAAGAAGTGAGTGTAAAAGTAATGGGTACAAAGGGTAACGTTGTTTTGGAGAGTGAGGGGCCTTTGTTAATAACCCATTGGGGCATGAGTGGACCTGCAATCTTAAAGTTATCTGCTTGGGGCGCTAGGATCCTAGAAAGCCTTTCCTATAAATTCACCATAATAGTTAATTGGTTGCTATATGAAACACAAGAAGAGGTGTTAGCACAGTTACTAAAACTCAAAACAAAACATCCAAAACAAACAGTACTTAAGTATGCTCAATTTGAAATTCCAAAACGGCTATGGCAAAGTTTGGTGCAAACAAGTGGAATTACGGCTGCCGAAATTTGGGCAGATATTTCTAAAAACAAACTTCAAAACTTA
>JBNMOX010000060.1:0-6941 GCA_051275835.1 Patiriisocius sp. | reverse complement strand
AAATTTTTTCCAAGGCTTCAAAAATTCTTTACGACAAAGAAAAATACACTTGAGAAAAAGGGTTTTAAAAATGATTTTTTTGTTTTATACTGGATTTCCGTTTAAGATGATTGTATCGATATTGTTGCTGCCAAAAGCGTAGGGTAAATACCCGTAACTTGGAATTTCTTTAGTTATAATGAGGTTCGCTTTTTTACCTACCGTAATACTTCCATGCGTTTCACTTAAGCCCATGGCATAGGCGCCATTAATTGTGGCAGCATTAATAGCTTCTTCTGGGGTTAATTTCATTTTTATACAGGCAGTGGCTACTACAAAATTCATGTTACCACTGGGGGTAGAACCCGGGTTATAATCTGTAGCCAATGCTAGCGGTAAACCAGCGTCTAATAGTTGTCTGGCTGGTGTATACGGAATGCTTAAAAAGTAAGAGCAAGAGGGGAGTGCTACGGGCATAGTATTGCTTCCTTGCAATGCGCTAATATCTTCTTTAATAAGTACTTCTAGATGGTCTACACTAAGGGCTCCGTGTTGCACGCTAGCAGCTACACCGCCTATAGCATTAAATTGGTTTACATGTGTTTTTGGAATCAGTCCATGTTTCTTTCCGGCTTCAAGCACTCTATGGGTATCTGCAACAGAGAAATAGCCTTCTTCACAAAATATGTCTACATAGTCTGCTAAGTTTTCTGCGGAAATTTTCTCCATCATTTCCCCGCAAACAAGATCGAGGTAGCCATCTTTATTGTCTTTGTATTCAGGTGGTATGGCATGCGCACCCAAAAAAGTAGTTTTTACTGTGATGTTGTATTTTTTTCCTAGTTTTTTGGCAACACGAAGGATTTTCATCTCTGCTTCTGTTGTAAGTCCGTAGCCGCTTTTTATTTCTATAGCGCCTGTTCCTAGTTGAATGACTTCTTGTAATCTTTTTTCAGATTGGGCGAATAAAGCTGCTTCAGATGTGGCTTGTAATTTTTTAGCACTGTTTACAATCCCACCACCATTGGCAGCAATTTCTTGATAGCTATGCCCATTAATTCTGTCTACAAACTCTTGTTCTCTATTGCCAGCATAGACCAAATGCGTATGACTATCACACCAAGAGGGTAGTACGATTTTCCCTGAGCAGTCTATGGTTTCAATGCCACTAAATACTGGCATCTCGTTCATGTTTCCGAAGCTATGAATTACATCATCTGCTATCAATAGCCAGGCATTTTGAAGTGTAGGAAGTTCTTTCATGTCTGAGCCACTCACTTTTTGGATCGTGTTCGCTCTAATTTGAAGCAGATTTGCAATGTTTTTTAACAATAATTTCATGTGTTAAATATAGTAAACCTAGAAAGGTTTTAATACCTTAGAGCTTTAAAATTTTTGCTTTATGAAAACAAAAAACCTTGGTATCAACACCATTTGTACCCATGTAGGAGAAGTAAAAGATACGCAGTTTCAAGGTGCTATCTCTCCCTTGTTTATGTCCAGTTCCTATCAATATGATGGTGTAGATGTAAAACGGTATCCACGGTATTTTAATACCCCCAACCAAGAAGGCTTGGCTAAGAAGATTGCAGCGCTAGAAAAAAGTGAAGCAGGAATGATTTTTGGCAGCGGTATGGCGGCGGTAAGTCACTCTTTGTTGGCTTTCTTACATAAAGGAGATCATATCGTATTACCACAAACCTTATATGGTGGAACCTATAATTTTGTGGTAGAAGAATTTCATAAGTTTGGTATAGGGTACACTTTTTCTGCTGGTTTTACTGAAGCTGACTTTAAAAAAGCGATACAAGTAAATACCAAAGTGATCTATGCAGAAACGCCGAGTAATCCTTTAATGAAAATTACAGATTTGAAGATGATTGCCCGATTAGCAAAACAACACAATTTGGTATCTATGATAGACAATACTTTTGCTTCTCCAATCAATCAAACACCGGCAGATTTTGGTATTGATATCATGATTCATAGCGCCACCAAGTATATGGGTGGGCATAGTGATATTTGCGCAGGAGCCGTTGCGGCTTCTAAAGAACATATGGATGTCATCTGGAATCTTTCAAAAAATATAGGCGGAAGCTTGAGTGATTATACGGTTTGGTTATTGGAAAGAAGTCTAAAAACTATGGCATTGCGTGTGAAAGCTCAAAACCGAAATGCTAAAAGAATGGCAAAATGGTTAGAAAAACATGATTTGGTAGCTCAGGTATATTATCCAGGTTTGAAATCTCATCCAGATTATGCATTAGCTAAAAACCAAATGAAAGGATATTCTGGCATGTTGTCATTTGAGTTAATTCCTTCTTTGGATGCTAATGAATTTATGAAAGCATTAAAGCTAGTAAAACAATCGATGAGTTTGGCAGGAGTAGAGTCTACCATCTTATCTCCAACCCATACCAGCCATGCTTTATTAAGTCCTGAAGAAAGACTAGATCAAGGGATTGCTGATGGCTTATTGCGTTTTTCTGTAGGGATTGAAGAAAAAACCGACTTACTCGCAGATTTTGAACAGGCTTTTGAAGCGGTGACAAAAAAGAGTTTGCAATTACAATCATAAATAACAATATGAAACTAGACATATTAGCGATAGGCGCACATCCAGACGATGTAGAAATGAGTTCTGGAGGCACCATAGCCAAAGAAATTGCCAAAGGCAAAAAAGTAGGTATCCTTGATCTCACCAGAGGAGAATTAGGCACCAGAGGAAGCGCCGAAATAAGAGACCAGGAATCAGCAGCAGCAGCAGCTATTTTGGGCGTTTCAGTACGACATAATTTAGCCTTGGCCGACGGGTTTTTTGAGAATAACAAAGAAGCACAGCTACAAGTCATTCATTACATACGTAAATACAAGCCAGAAATAGTATTGTGTAATGCCTTTGAGGATAGACATATAGATCATCCAAAAGGAAGTGATTTGGCTAGTAATGCCTGTTTTTTGAGTGGACTCCGTAGAATAGAAACGCAAGATAATGGTGAGGCCCAAGAAGCTTGGAGGCCCAAACAAGTCTATCATTACATACAGTGGAATGATAGTACACCAGATTTTGTGGTAGATATTACGGGTTTTCAAAAAAAGAAATTAGAAGCTATTTATGCATATAGGAGTCAGTTTTTTGATCCCAATAGTGATGAGCCTATGACGCCTATTGCTTCTAAAAACGCCACAGATAGTTTGGAGTACCGAGACAAAAATTTAGGAAGACTTATTGGTACAGATGCCGCAGAAGGCTTTACCGTAGAGCGTTATGCTGCTGTAGACTCCATTTTTGACTTGATTTAATTTTCGCAATTGAAAAGAGAGTGATCAATAAGGGATGTCTTTCTAACTGATACGTAGCTGAATATATAAAAAGCTATTTTTTTTAAATTTTTAATTGCAGATAGAAATCTAATATTCTATCTTTGCACCCGCTAAAGTTGTTAAAGCTTTAGCAATATTGCTAACTCTTGAAAAAGAGCGCTACATGGTGGTTGTAGCTCAGTTGGTTAGAGCGCTGGTTTGTGGTACCAGAGGTCGCCGGTTCGAACCCGGTCTTCCACCCTTAAAACTCCTTACTTAATTGTAGGGAGTTTTTTTAGTTTAGAGCAGTTTTTAAAACCATTCCAATGTCTGGTTGAGTAGCCAGTGGTTTATTTTTTATTTGTGGTAAGACTTTCATCCTTCTTCTTTGCAGGAAATATCTTTGAAACAATATACCCTACAATCATTGCTAAGGCAAAAGATGGTGCTAATACATCCAATTCTTTAAAATAAGGGCCTATTACTTCCATATCAGATATCACAAACTTGAATAGGATCACAGAGGTAAATCCAGTAATCATAGAAGCTATAGCTCCTTTTTCAGAATACCCTTTCCAAAACAAGGATAGAATAATTACGGGACAGAAGGTGGCTGCAATTCCAGACCAGCCAAAAATCATAATCCAGAAGACCTGCCTATCAGGATATACGTTGTAAAGTATAATAGCAATACCTAGTGCGGCTAATGCCATTCCAATAGTTACTACCCTTGAGAAATTTGTTAAATCTTCATCTTTTAAATCGGGTCTAAATATTTTTTGGTAGAAGTCACGGGTAATCGCACTAGAAGCCAAAATGAGTAGCGAATCAATAGTTGACATAATTGCCGAAAGGACAATAGCAATAAAGATGGCCACTAAAATAGTAGGTAAGAATTCGTTCGTAATCATGCTTAAGACATCTTTTCCTCCAGTTCCTAGTACTGCTTCAGGATCCTGTCCTTCACTTGTGAAATAAATACGAGCAAGAATACCAATGGTTACTGCTGCTGCATCTGTTAAGAGTGTAAAAAGTAGTGCTACCCATTTCCCTTTATCAATTTCATGTTCACTTTTAATAGACATAAAACGAACATATACTTGAGGTGATCCTAGGAAGCCCAATCCAATCATGGAGAAGCCTAAAATGGTAAATAAGTTCATCCATCCATCATCACTTCTTCCCATGATTTGGGTGAGTGTAGGGTCAATGGCGTTGAGTCCTTCAGTAATTCCAGCACCATGATCCATGGAGAACCACACCACAATGGGGAGTAAGACCAAACCAATAAACATTAAAATACCTTGAAACATATCTGACCAAACAGCAGCTACAAAGCCACCAATAAAAATATAGACCAGTACAATACTAAAACCAATGAGAACGCCAATACGATAATCAACACCAAGCATAGATTCAAAAGCAATGCCAGTTACATCCATTTGAGATGCCACATAAATGATGACAAAGACGACTAAAACCGAGGCCGAAATAATTCTAAGCGTGTTCGAGGATGACTTAAAATGACTTTGAAGGTAGTCTGGTATCGTGATGGATTTATATTCATCTGACCGTCTTTTAAACTTTTTGGCCATGAATTGCCAGGAAATATAGACCCCAAGTAATTCACCCGCTACTACCCAATAACCAGAATACCCCGCAATGGCTCCCATTCCTGTAAGCCCTATTAAAAGCCATCCAGATTCTCCCGTCGCTCTGGCAGAAAAAGCAACAGCCCAAAAGCCCATGTTTTTTCCTCCCAAATAATAATCACTCATACTTTTAACTCTTCGAGATGCTAGTATTCCTATTAAGAATAGAATAGCAACATATATCCCTAGTACGACAAATTTTGTGATCATTGATTTTTGTATTGGTTCGTGTATTAAAGATAGTTTGTACTATCGATACGCTGAATGTCGCATTAAGCTCTTGTAACGCGCTCCCTAATGTAAATAAACTTTATTGAATTGGATGTTATTGTACGTTTTATGAATATAAAACGTACAATAACAATGTGCTACCTCTTTAAACTACTAGCTATAATCACATCTCATCTCCAAAGAAAATAGCATTCATTAATAACTTATTTGTACCATACCAAAAGGCCCTGAAATTGGTGTTGTCTGTAAAGTAGATCACATTACCACGGCCTAAGCTTCCTTTCTTAAAAGGTACTGTGTTTTTTAATTGTTCCACGTTAGGTGTAGAAATATAGCCACTTAATAATGGCTTGGCTGTATATTGAACAGGGTTATTGTAGCTGTTTATATCTGCTTCCATATACATGGTAGTATTTCTAAAGATAGGAAGTTTGTCATTTTTATATCCAAAAGCAATAGGGTGGGAGCGGTCTAAGTTTGTTTCAAAAATAGCGCCTCCAATAACTTGTGCGCCTCGATAGTCTCCCCGCTGTTCGAAGCTTATGTTGGTTGCAGTATCTTTTTTAGTTTTAAATTTAATTTTCAGGAGTTCATTTTTGTCAAACCATCTTCCTGCGCTTTTATAGCCAATAAGTGTCCCTCCGTTTTGAACCCATGTTTTTAATTTTTTAGCATCATCTTCATCCAGGGCATTCCCCCAAGTAGCGGGCATGATAATGTCTGTATATCTACTTATATCTGCTCTCCCAAAGCTTTTTGTGTCCAGTTTGGTGATATGCATATCATAGCGTTGGTCAAATAAATGCCACATTTCTCCAGCATCATAGGGGTTAATACCATCGCCTACCAATATGGCTACTTTAGGAAGTTCTAAAGCTCTAAATTGACTACTCCCTAGATTAACACCTTGGGTTTGCCCAGATGTTAGCGCATCTATACGCACACCTGTTTCTTGAACTATTTCTTTAATAACTTCGGAAATATTAGCAGAGGAATGCTCTTGGTTTTGAACAGGAATTAAGATGGTACCATAGTCATATTGTTTGTTTCCATTGCTAAAAGGTTTCATGCCTACTTTGGCTCTTATCCCTTTTTTTAGTAGCATGTTAAGTGCTTTGGGAGTATAATAATCATGCCATTCCATTACATAGGCATAGTCTGAAAAATCAGGAGCAGCGGCTGCAGGTTTTTTAACAGCTGTAATTTTAGCTCCAGCTTTATTAATAGCCACATTCTCATCATAATCTAGATTAAAGGCTAAAGGGAAAGTCCATGCACTTACATCATAAAATAAACTGTCTTTAAAGCTTGTGCGCTTTTCAAACATGGCATTTATAAGTCTATGTTGTCTTTGGTTTTTTGGAATGATATAGCTGCTTCCCTTGGTGTAGCGGTTACCCTTTGATGTAAAATCGCTGGCTACTTCATGAAATTCTATGTTGTGACGTTGTAATATTTCGGCTAGATGATATGCTTTAGAAGGGTCTTTTTCGTCACCAAATACTATGGCGCCTCCTTTTGAAGCTTCGCTAAAAGCATCTTTGTAAAACTGTTGTTGGTATTGTAAGATTTTTGGTCGCATCGCCACCGCAGCTTCTAAAGTAGATAAAGCGGCAGTAAATTGATTGCGAATGGTAAACGGAAAGGTTAATATGCCATTCACACTTTCTTGTGCATGTCCTCTAGAGGATGCTTGCTCAAACAAAATACCAATACTTCCATTAATGTCTGGAAAGGTGGAGCCTTTACCATAATAGAGGTCATCAAAACTTTCTT
>JBNMOX010000059.1:0-6945 GCA_051275835.1 Patiriisocius sp. | reverse complement strand
CCTCCGTAGTGGTTAACAAGCCCGTTTCTTCTTTGGCTCTTTGCAACCACTTAAGGCCCATTGCTCCAACTCCTTCAAAATTTCCTGGACGTGTTCTTGGTTTCCAAATACCCGCTCTTAAAACCGTAGCATCTGTATGTTTTAATTGGTGTGCAATTTTCAGCACTTGTTCCTCAGTTTCTGCGCTACAAGGTCCTGCAATCACTAAAGGGTGCGCAAGCTCCATCTTATTTAACCAAGTACGTAGTTCTTTTTTATTCTCCATAATTTAATTCAAAAAAAAAAGAGTCTCATGCGAGACTCTTCAGGTATAGTACTATACAATAATCTCCGTTAGTTGCAGTTTTGTAGTACGTGCCACCAAGAGTTTACTGCGGAAATATTAGTATTTATATTCATGATCACAAAAATAGCTAATCTTCCAATGTCTAAAAATTATTTGTGAAAATATTTACAAATAAAGCCTAAGCATCACCACACTAAAATTAATTACATTTGTTTAAGATTTTTCAGCCATGTCTATAGAAGTAAAAAACATTAGTAAAACATATCAGTCTCAAAAAGCCCTGGATAATATTTCATTTACCATTGCACCAGGAGAAATTGTGGGTTTTTTAGGTCCAAATGGGGCAGGGAAATCTACGATGATGAAAATTCTAACAACCTTTTTACCTGCTTCAGAAGGCATTGCCATTGTGAATGGTTTTGATGTTTCTTTACAAGCCAAAGAGGTACAAAAGAGTATTGGATATTTACCAGAACACAATCCACTATACTTAGATATGTATGTACGTGAATATTTACAATTTAACGCAGACGTTTACAATATTCCTAAAACAGAAGTAGAACAGGTTATTATACAAACAGGACTCACACCAGAAGCTGCAAAAAAAATAAAACAACTCTCTAAAGGATATAGACAACGTGTAGGGCTTGCCAATGCTTTATTACATGACCCACAAGTCTTAATTTTGGATGAACCTACTGCAGGACTAGACCCTAATCAATTGGTAGGTATTAGAGCTCTTATTAAGGGCTTAGGAGGCAAAGAAAAAGGAAAGACCGTATTACTTTCTACGCATGTTATGCAAGAAGTAGAAGCTATTTGTGAACGTGTTATTATTTTAGATAAAGGAAGTATTATACTAGACGAAAAATTGGAAGAGCTCTCCAGAAATAAGCAACAAATTATTGAAGTAGCATTCGATTACCGTATTGAAGAGACCGCTTTACTCAAGATCGCTCATGTTAGTAAGGTAGATAATACGCATGCTTTTAATTATCATATCTACTGTGACACACAAGAAGATATGCGGGGTGTAGTATTTGACTTTGCACACGACAATGGACTCAAAATATTACAGCTTCATCAAAAAAACACAAGCCTAGAAAAACTCTTTATTGAGTTAACTACTCCACAATAAGCTGTCCCTGATATGGCGCATCTACCTTAATAATAGGAGGCTCATTTTTACAAATAATATTTCCTACACTTACAATACTACCCCGTATCGATTGCTCCGGATATAGTATCCAATCTGCACTTCCTCTGTGAAAAACAGTAGCATGTTCTATAATTAGATTTGGAGCAGTCACTGCACCATTCCCTCCATAAAAACTAAATGTAGCATTTATAGCACGCCCTTTTAGATAAAAGCGTGACAAGCCATTAGCAATAATACTTATTTTAGTTACATCAAGTGTTAAGTCAAAATCTCCAACGGTATGGGTAATGCCAGGCACACCTTCATCTTCACTTATCAAGGTAAGTTCAGGAAACTGTAACAGCCCTATTCCTATAATTGGCAAGCTAGAACTCGATCTAATTTCTGTTATGTTTGGAGCTGTAATAAATACTTTTGTAATTCCATAATCTCTAATTAAATTACATTGATTATTATTATAAATATTGACCTGTCCATCAATAACTACAAACTCAATATCAGGAAATAAATTTGCTCCTGTTTCAACGCGAATATTTTGAGTATCACCCTGACTCACAAACAACTGTATTTGATCCCAAACCAACACCTTTGTAAAAGAAGCTACTACTACTTCTGTCTCTATAATACCGCCAGCAGTTTGCAAGCAATCTGGTGCGTTTTCAGAATCACAATTTGCAAACATTACTATGAGTAGTATGTATGGTATGTATTTCATTTATATCCGTATTCCTATTCCAAATTCTATAGCTTCTGCTTTTGCCCAAATAGACTTTACTGCAATGGTGGCAAAAAACTGATCTTGTAACATATACCTTTTTAAACCTAACCTATTATAAACCCTACCTTCAAAATCGTAAGGGTAATAAACATAATAACCCAATTGAGAAACAAAGGCTGTTTTACTAATTAATAATTCATGTCCAACAAAAATACCTACTTGTTTATAATCTTCATCTCCTGTGCCACCATTTTCTGGAAAAGCAATAGCCCGATACTTGATATATTCATCTAGAAACTTCATGAAAAAGAAATCCACACCTGCCTGTATTTTACTCTTATAATTTAACCGTTTATCTGCATAGGCAGAAACAACATAAAATGGAAACTGCCCAGAACCAATAACATTACTTTCATTCATGCCAGATCTAAACACAAGATTGTATTTAATAGGCTCTTTATATGCTGCAGCACTATCTTTCTCTTTTCTTGGGACATAGCTGGGTATTCTTTGGGCATCCACATCATAATGCACACCCACAGTCGCTGCAACAGTATTAGTGCTTGTATTAGGTGCTTTAAAATTTCCGTTACTAAAATGTATGAACTCAATACCCGCATGCACTCCCAAATTACCTAGAATATGGTTTTTCCTATAGGTCAATTTCACTAGCATAGAGGTCAGTAAAGAAGTTCCGTAGGCATTATTATTGAAATTGGTAACAGCATCATAAGGATCCGAAACATAGGTAATTCCTTGTCCTACTGTAAACACAAGTTTTCTTTTTAAAGCATAAAAATTGAAATGTCCATTAATACTATATTGTTTTCCTAGGTTTGGAGAACGGGCGTCATGATATATAAACGTTAGGCCAACATCTGGATAATTATAGAAACGCTCCCAAGCTTTTTCGCCAAATGTTTTTTTATTAAATGTTGCTGAAAAACCCTGTGGATGCCCTAAGATTAAATGAGATACATCTGGATTATGCTCTATAATATTTCCATAGAAATAAGAAGCTTCTATACTGTAAAAATTTTTTGAAATGGATAAGGAATCTTCTTGTGAAAAAAGCGCACCATGGAACACAAACAAACTGCAAATTAGAAGTAATTGTCTCATCTTTCTATTGCATTTTGATTATTCAAAAATTAATTGTCCCGTAAACAAAATCTCCACCGCTACAATTGGGGGTCTATTTACAGAAATCACATCTCCTGTACTCGCTATAGTTCCTGTTAATTTTTCTTGAGGATTTATAATTATTTTATTAGAACTCCTTTGAAAAAAATCAATTTCATTGACCAAAAAATCTCTTCCTTCAAAACGAGGATTTTCGTCTGTAAATTTAATTTCCGCAATCTCTGCACTTCCTGAAACATAAAATACACTTTGTCCATTAGCACTTAAATTAAATTCATCACAAATAATATCAAGATAAAAATCACCCGTCTTTTTTGGATTCTCAGGACCAGCTTCTGTGTTACTAGACAGGGTTAATTTTGGAAAACGTAAGGTGCCAATACTTGTAATATCATAATTGGAAGCATTTCTAATATCGGTAAGATTTGGCGTTGTTATCGTAACAATAGTAAGCCCATAATCCCTTACAAAATTACAAGCATTGGTATCCGAAACCACTAAGGTGCCGTCTATTACAGAAATGGAAACATCGGAAAGTAAATTCTCCCCAGTTGTAAGTGCTACCTCTTGAACATCTCCTTGCCTAATAAATAAGGTAACTTCCCCTTCAGATCTTACTTTTGAGAATAGATCAACTTCAACCACCATTGAAACACTATCTCCAGCAGCTTGGAAGCAATCACTACCCGAAGATGAATTGCAGGCATATAAGAACCCAACCACCACTAGCGCTAGTATTTTCTGAAATGTTAAATTCATCCTTTTTTTATTGTATTATTTTAGATCCGGAAACCAACTCCAAATGCTACATTTTCTGCTTTCGCCCAATGTGATTTCAATGTAACTACAGCAAACACCTTTTTACTAATATAATATTTTAATCCAGGCCTTAAATAGATACGCCCCTCATAGTCATATGGATAATAGACATAATAGCCAACTTGACCAATAAGAGATAACCTATTTACATGTAATTCATATCCAGCAAAAATACCAACCCGTTTATAATCCTCATCTCCGGTGACTCCAGAATTAGGAAAAGCAGCAGCATTATAGGCTATCTCTGTTTCCAAAAATTTTGAAAAAATAAGATCTACCCCAAGCTGTATGGAACTTTTAAAACTCAATCTCTTATCTGCATATCCAGAAAGAACAATAAAAGGCTTTTGCCCAAGTCCTATAACACTTCCCTCACTAACACCACCTCTAACGACAACATTATAGTGCAAGGGTTCAGTGATTTTTTCAAACCGCTCTGATTTTATATAACTAGGTTCTTTGTCAGCATCTATTTCATAAGTAAGTCCTACAGTAGCGGCAAAAGTATTAGCACTCGTATTGGGTGACTTAACACTTGAATTTGAATAATGAATTAATGATAATCCAGCCTTAACACCAAAACCCCTAAATATATTTTGTTTGTTGTAACCAAGCATAAAATAGGTGGAACCCATAATATGGGTTCCGTAAGCATTATTTTTAGGGTTTTCATCAATGTCAAAAGGATTTTCTGCATAAGCAATTCCTGTAGCCAACCGTAAAAATATATTCCTTTTAAGGAAATAAAAGTTGTAATGTCCGTGTATCCCTATAGTGCTACCCAAAACATCATTTTGGGGGTTCTGATACACCATAGATACACCAAAATCTGGATAATTATATGCTTGTTGCCAACGCTCTGCGCCATAGGTTTTAACATTGTATCCTAGGATAAAACCTTGTGGATGCCCTTTAATAAGGTGCTCTAGATCTTTATTGTGCCTCAAAATACTTCCATAAAAGTAATTTGCGTCTACAGAAAAGGTATTATTCTGTTCTTGCGCTTGCAAAACAAAACATGAAATAAAACTTAGTATTAGTAAAAAATTTCTCACGGCGCAAATTAAACTAAATTGAAGGGTTTTAAAAAGGTAAGTTTGTTAAATCCACATTTCCTCCCGAAAGAATAATACCTATGTTCTTTCCTGCAAATGTTTCTTTCTCTCGCAACAATGCAGCAAAAGGAACTGCACAAGAAGGTTCAATAATAATTTTGAGGCGCTCCCAAAGCAATTTCATAGCAGAAATGATTTCTTCCTCCTCTACACGTATAATATCTGAAACCAAGCTTTTAATAATTGGAAAATTCTTGTCCCCTAAATGAGTTCGTAAACCATCTGCAATGGTGTTAACGCTTGTGTTATATTCAATCTTTCCAGATTGTAGTGATCTATATGCATCATCTGCGCCAAAAGGTTCTCCTGCAATTACACTACAGTTAGTACCATAATCTCTTGCAGCTAAAGCAGTACCCGCCAATAAACCCCCTCCTCCTACTGGGGTTAGCACACAGTCTAGTTGTGGTTGTACTTGTAATAGTTCTATAGCAGCAGTGCCTTGCCCTAAAATAACATCTATATTATTTGATGGATGTAAAAAAGTAGCGCCAGTTTCATTTTCTATTCGCTCTGCCATAGCCTCACGGGCTATAATAGTAGACTCAGACTCTGTTATTCGACCACTATAACTTCTCACAGCTTCTTTCTTTACTTGCGGTGCATTCTTTGGCATGACAATATATGCTGGAATACCTAAATTTTTTGCAGCTAATGAAAGCGCTTGAGCAAAATTACCAGAGCTATGTGTCACCACTCCTTTTGCACGGTGTTCTTCCGGTATTTGTAGAATCGCATTGATAGCGCCTCTCATTTTAAAAGCACCCATTTTTTGAAAATTTTCGCATTTAAAATATAAAGAAGCTCCACTTATTTCATCAAGTAATCTAGACGTTAGCACAGGTGTTGTATGCACATGAGGGGACACCCTCATAAAAGCCTCTTGCACATCATATTGGTTAGGTATCATCTTATCAAGGTATCCCATTAGTCTCGCTCAAAATGCAAAAGCGGCCCATCAGCTTCAGGATTATTACCTAAAAAAAGGGTGCCATTATCAAAATAGAAATCATAGGTAACGCTTTCAATTGTAATCGTATTTCCGCTGCGCGAAAAAGGATAGGTTCCGGAATCTAAAATTTGTAAATTTTCATCGATGGTGTTTAGTACTATGATTTGATTAGCGGCTAGATCAAAATCCCAAACATGGGTGCCTTTTTCAAATACTGGAATGTCACACTCACAAGAAACCGTTATTAAATTCCATACTCCAGTTAATGGGTCTAAAGGAGTTTCTTCATCATCATTAGAACAAGAAAAACAAGTAACCAAAAGACAAAATATAAAAACATAGTTTTTCATAAACTTAATATAATTAGATTATAACAATGTAATATACAACATTAGAAACTACGCCTCAGAGATCAAATCTGCTACTGTAGTATTCTCATACACCTTTAAATTATTGTCCCGCACTTTGAGCATAAAATGATGAATAGAACATGCATGCTCATCTGGACAATCATCACACTTTTCATAAAAGTTCAAGCTTACACAAGGCACGAGAGCAATAGGACCTTCTAGTATCCTATAAATAGACGCAATGGTTATTTTACCTGCCTCTTTTGCCAGCATATAACCACCGCCTTTTCCTTTTTTGGATATGAGTAAATCGCTTTTTTTAAGCGTCAACAAAATACTTTCCAAAAATTTTAAAGAAATATTTTCAGCTGCTGCTATTTTTGAAATTTGAACAGGTGTACCT
>JBNMOX010000058.1:0-6958 GCA_051275835.1 Patiriisocius sp. | reverse complement strand
AAAGGGGAACGCGTGAACATAACTGACATTGCGAAAGAAATAGATTCTCCTATGGCATTTACGGCAAAAATTTTACAAAAACTGGTTAAAGGAGGTGTTCTACAATCAGTAAAAGGACCCCATGGTGGTTTTGAAATTGCGAAAGAAACCACAAAAGAAACTACTTTGGCCGATGTTATAAAGGCCATGGATTGCACTTCCATCTATACAGGTTGTAGCCTCGGCTTAAAAGAATGTAGCGATCTAAAACCCTGTCCATTACACAATTCCTTTAAAAAAATACGCACAGACCTTAGAACGATGATGGAAGCCACCACGCTAAAAAGTTTAGCTTTACAATTGGAAGATGGCCATGCGTTTTTAAAATAATAACCTAGTTTTCTATAGGCCCCAAGAAAGTAACATTCTTTATATGCCTACTTAAGATAAGTTATAGTCACATCCTTTTAACACAAGACAGACTCCAACTAATGTCATTCAGGTAATGTAACCTAAGGTACCTCCCTTGTTATTTAATCCTTTTAGTTTTACACAAAAATGATCCCTAATGCCGGAAGGAACGAAATGCAACAGTATTGTTAAGATGAAATACCCTCATTTCTAAGAAAGAGATTTTTTTGAGGGAGCAAATTATCGTGGTAATTTCATTTGAATACATTTTTAGAAAACAGATAACCCTTAAATTTTTAATACTTTATTTTATATTAGCAGTAATTATTTTATTTCCATTACTGAATACAGTCTCAAAAATAATATAGGCAAGAAACTATATCGAATATAACAAATCAATGTCCAGTTTAATTATTTAATAAAAATGATTCAAGAACTTAAAGCTAGCTATGGTCACCTTTTTGAAGATGCATTAATCAATGAGATTCTTCAGGTAGGAACCTACAAAGAGGTTCCAGAAGGCTTCAAACTAATGGAGATTGGTGGTTACATAAAAGGAATGCCCTTACTTGTATCAGGAGCTATAAAAATCCTTCGAGAAGATAAAAATGGTGATGAATTATTGCTTTACTACCTCGAAAAAGGTGAAACTTGTTCCATGACAATGACTTGTTGTATGGGACAAACGAAAAGTGAAATTAGAGCTATTGCAGAGACAGACGCAAAACTTATCATGATTCCCATACGTAAAATGGAAGAATGGACGTCAAAGTATAGGTCTTGGAGAAATTTTGTTTTTGAAAGCTATCACAATCGTTTAAACGAAATGTTACAGACCATAGACAGCATTGCATTTGATAATTTGGATGCGCGTTTATTACATTATTTGAGGGAGAAAATTAGAATTAATAAAGAAAACATCATTCATAATACACATCAAGAAATTGCTTATGAACTTCATAGTTCAAGAGTTGTCATATCAAGACTTCTTAAAAAATTAGAAAATTTAGGTAAAATTGAACTTCATAGAAATCACATTCAAATTATCAATTTAGACTAGGAATCTAAGCAAGATTTCTATTAAATTTGTTTAGTAAATATACACTGCCTTAAATCACAAAGAATTATACATGGAATTAATACAAATATTTGGATACATAAGTGCATTATTTATAGGTATCTCTCTTGGATTAATTGGTGGTGGCGGCTCTATATTGGCTGTCCCTGTATTGGCCTACCTATTTTCGGTAGATGAAAAAGTGGCAACAGCCTATTCTCTATTTATAGTAGGAGCTAGTGCATTAATAGGCGGTTTAAAACAGCATTTGAAGGGCTATGTAGATTGGAGGACCGCCATTGTATTTGGAATCCCTGCTATCGTGGGTGTAACTTTGGTACGATATTATGTTGTTCCTGCATTACCAGACATTTTATTTAATGTAGGAGATTTTGAGTTTACACGTAGGATGGGGATGTTTGGCTTATTTGCTGTGCTTATGATTCCTGCAGCTTTCTCTATGTTGAATGGACGTAAAGAAAAGAAACAAAAAGGGGATGGAACCGTTACATATAACTACCCATTGATTTTAATTGAAGGACTATTAGTTGGGGGTATCACAGGAATGATTGGCGCGGGAGGAGGTTTTCTTATCATTCCTGCATTGGTGATTTTAGCCAATATTGAAATGAAATCAGCTGTGGGTACTTCATTAATTATTATTGCCTTCAAATCCCTACTAGGCTTCTTTTTAGGAGATGCCTTCACCATGGAGATTGACTGGATGTTCCTTTCCATTTTCACAAGTATCTCTTTTGCTGGTATTTTTATAGGAAGTTATCTTAGTAACTTTATTGATGGTAACAAACTTAAAAAAGGCTTTGGGTATTTTATTCTAGTGATGGCCATCTTTATTTTTTATATGGAGTTCTTCATAAAACAATAGCACATAGGGCTATGTATTCCTTTCCGAAATAGCACAAAACAAACAATTCTGAATCGTATTATATAAAATTTGTTGTTATGTAACAAAGGGTACTGTACAAACATAAAAGTCTGCATACTTTTACTTTATACATAAAAACCATAAAATGAAAGTGGAACAAATCTATACGGGTTGCCTAGCACAAGGAGCCTATTACATTGAAAGTAATGGTGAAGTAGCCATTATTGATCCCCTAAGAGAGGTAAAACCCTATTTAAATAGAGCCAATCTTGACGATGCAAAAATTAAATACATTTTTGAAACACATTTCCACGCAGACTTTGTGAGCGGTCATCTAACATTAGCAAAAGAAACTGGAGCTCCTATTATTTTTGGACCAAATGCTAATCCAGCATTTGGTGCTATAATTGCAAAAGACAAGCAAGAATTTAAACTTGGAAATATCACTATTGTTGCAATACATACCCCAGGGCACACTATGGAAAGTACCACCTATTTATTAAGAGATTCAAAAGGTAAAGACCATGCCATTTTCAGTGGAGACACCCTGTTTCTAGGAGATGTAGGAAGACCTGATTTGGCACAAAAAACGGGTGTTTTAACAGAAAAAGACTTAGCTGGATTTCTATATGATAGCTTACGAGAAAAAATAATGCCATTAGCAGATGATGTAATTGTGTATCCCGCACATGGAGCTGGATCTGCTTGCGGTAAAAATATGATGAAGGAAACGGTGGATACACTAGGGAACCAAAAGCAAATAAATTATGCCTTACGTGCAGATATGACAAAGGAAGAATTTATTGCAGAAGTTACGGAAGGTTTGTTAGCCCCTCCACCATACTTCCCTCTCAATGTCAAGATGAATAAAGAAGGTTATGAAGATATTGATACCGTTCTAAAAAGAGGAACTCAAGAGCTATCACCAGAAGCTTTTGAAGCTGCTGCAAATGAAACAGGAGCTATTGTTTTGGATGTACGCTATGAAGATGATTTTGCTAAAGGACACATTCCTAGAGCTATATTTATAGGCTTAGATGGAAGTTTTGCTCCTTGGGTTGGTGCGCTTATAGGAGATGTAAAACAACCGCTTCTATTAGTGACAAATACTGGGCGAGAAGAAGAAGCTGTTACAAGATTATCTAGAGTAGGTTTTGATAACACCCTAGGTTATCTTAAAGGTGGCTTTAACGCATGGAAGGACGCTTCTATGGAATACGATACAGTAAGCTCTATTGGCGCAAAGGAATTCAAAAATGAACTAGACAAAGAAAAACAACTTGTTTTTGATGTCCGAAAGGAGAGTGAATACCGCTCAGAACATATTCTCGATGCAAACAACACTCCTTTAGACTTCTTGAACGATCACCTAGCGGAATTCCCAGAGAAACCCTTTTTTGTTTACTGTGAAGGAGGCTATAGAAGTATGGTTGCAGCGTCTATATTAAAGAGTCGTGCTATTCACAATGTAATAAACATAAAAGGCGGATTTAAAGAAATAAAAGATGCTGGCGTGCCAGTTTCGGATTTTGTATGTCCATCTGTACAGTAATTTATTAATGAAAACTATTTTAATTATTATGTCAATTTTCTCATTCCTCACTGGAGGCAACACAGCACAAAAGGATACTATTAAGATCCTTGATACCCCATCTTTCAAGTTGGCAATTTCAACAAAAAAAGTCCAATTAGTAGACGTTAGAACCCCGAATGAATATAAGGGCGAACACATTCAAAAAGCAATTAATATTGACTTTTTCAACCAAAAGAACTTTATACATTCTTTTAATAAACTCAATAAGGAAGAAGCCGTATATCTGTATTGCAGATCAGGAAATAGGAGTCAAAAAGCGGCTCAAAAACTAGATAGTCTTGGCTTTACAAAAATATTTGATTTGAAAGACGGTTATATAAACTGGAGAAAATAGGTATCTTAGAATCTCAATGAGCCTATGTTCAAAAACAAAACTATAGATGAATTACGCAATTAACAAAAAACAAAAATGATGAAAATGATTACAAAACTAAGCTACATTCTAGCCATAAGCATCCTACTAATAAGCTGTGATTCGACACCTAAAACACAGTCATTGAATGATGGTAATCTTTCAAAAAGCATAGCATATGCAGATACGATGAACACTAAAATTGTGTTTGAAAGCGATCAATATAAAATGATTTTGTTTGCGCTAAAAAGCGATCAAATATTAAAACCTCACTCTGCACCTATGGACGCTCCACTTGTAATGCTTGAAGGTAGTGCAAGAATAACAATTGGCATTAAAGACCATATTTTGACTTCCGGAGACATGATCACCTTGCCAAAGGATCTTGAACACGGTGTATACCCAAATACAGATTGCAAGTTTGTACTTTTAAAATAACCATTAAATGAAAAAATATATTTACAAGATGCCAATTGCATTAGTAATCGTATTATTAATGGGTTGTAATGACACAAAAAACTCTCGTTACACCAATCAGTTGGAAGTGAAAAAAGCAACAGCCAAAACATCAAATAATCATCCTGGTAAAAAGCTGATGCAAAACAAATGCTATGTATGTCATAATCCAACAACGGGTCACAAAGGACGCATAGCTCCGCCAATGGTGGCTGTTAAGTCACATTATTTAAAGGATGACACAACAAAAGAGGCGTTTTCAAATGCTATTTGGGATTTTGTAAAAAAACCGAATCCATATAAAACCAAAATGCAAGGTGCTGTAAACCGTTTTGGATTAATGCCCTATCAAGAATTTAAAGAAGAAGATATTAAACAAATTGCCGAGTATATTTATGACAACAAAATAGATGAACCCGAATGGTTTAAAGAACATCTGGAAGAAGAGCCTAAAGGGAACATGACATACCAAAACGAGGATAAAAACTAACGTTTCCCCAATACCAACGTCGACATACTTCTTACATCTTCTACTACGGTAGTTTTAAATGGTTCTAAGAATTCTAGGTCTAGCTCATTCATTAACCTGTCTAATAAATCCTTTGTCAATAAAAATCTATTGGTTTCATCTTTCAATCTATACATCCCATCTTCTAGAGGCGAACACGTAGTTTCAACACCAAGAGTCGTAGCCATTCTTATAAATAAAGATCCTGTAGGTTTAAGTACTCTTACTAATTCCGTAAACATAGCAATAAAATGTTCTTTATTTTCCGCAAAGTGCAATACCGCACAACATATAATATGATGAAAGTTATTATTTCTGAAAGGAAGATTTTCCAGCGCGCATACTTGAATATCTGGAGCTATACTAGGATATAATTCCTTAAGAAAAGCAATCATTTCTGGATCTTTATCCACCGCGTAAACTTCAAAACCATGCGCAAAAAACCAAGGTAAATTTCTTCCTAATCCAGCGCCAGCATCTAATATCTTATCTGTATTTAGATACCTGTTTTTAAAAATTTGATCTATAAGATATATATCCGTATGCTGTGTTAATGTCCTAAAATCTAACTCTTGCATGTATTCATTTTTTCGTATTACCAATGGTACAGTTTTTTAATGAATACCAACTCTTATTGTATTAAATAAATTGTTTTAAAGAACCTCCTCATGTAATCAATGTTACTGTGTTTTTTTCAAAAGTAAAGTACCTTTAATAAAAAATAATTAAGTCTAAAATTGTCATTGTAGGAGCCGGAAGTTCCTTCACATTCAAGTAAAATAGTACTGATTATTACTGCTGGAGACATGAAGACATTAAAAAGTAAACTGACGTGGTTGTTAGTTTTAGTTGGTTTTTTATTACAAGGCATTTATATGGAATTATAAGTGCCTTATGTATTAAACAAACCATGGTACTGATTTCGATTATTTCGAAACCCTTGCCAAAAGAATCTTACATTGTAGTAGAAAAAAAGAAGGTGAAACATAAAATCACATCAAGAAGATTGGAAAGAAAGAACCCTTTGATAATTTTTCAATAATAGAAAATAAAGATAACTTTAAAGCAAAAACAAAATTCTTAAGGAAAAGTGATTTTAATATATTAGGAGAATAATTATGACAAATCAAGTAACAGAAAAGCATTATATCAATCGCAGCGGTTGGCTTAGAGCAGGAGTTTTAGGAGCAAATGATGGTATTCTATCCACGGCGAGTATTATTATTGGTGTAGCCGCGGCAACGAGTACACGGGAACCTATAGTACTTGCAGGAGTCGCAGGGCTAGTTGCTGGAGCATTATCAATGGCAGCAGGAGAATATGTTTCCGTAAGCTCTCAAACCGATATTGAAAAATCTGATTTAGCTAGAGAAGAGCAAGAACTCATAGACACACCAGAAGAAGAACTCCTTGAACTTGCAAAAATCTATGAAAATAGAGGGCTACATAAAAAAACAGCCCTAGAAGTTGCGAAACAACTAACAGCTCACAATGCTTTAGAAGCCCATGCAAGGGATGAGTTAGGGATCACAGAAATGACGGAGGCAAAACCATTACAAGCTGCACTCTCTTCAGGAATTGCCTTTACCGTGGGTGGCTTTTCACCCCTATTGGTAGCCTTTATAGCCCCTTTACATGTTATGGGATATATACAATATGTGTTTGCTTTAGTATTTCTAATAATCCTGGGTGTCATCTCTGCCAAAACGGGTGGA
>JBNMOX010000057.1:0-7009 GCA_051275835.1 Patiriisocius sp. | reverse complement strand
GTCTAAAGATTCTGCCCCTGTAAAACAAAGCGATAAGCTTTTTAAAGCTTTTTCTAGACCTAACATTAGCATGGATGATATGCAAGAAATAGATTTTGTAGCAGACTATGTTGCTAAAAACAATCTAGATCATGAAGTCTTACAGCAGGCCGAGGTCCAAGTAAAATATGCAGGGTATATTGCAAAGGAAAAAAACAATGCAGATAAGCTTAATAGGTTAGAAGGAATTAAGATCCCTGATGGCTTTGACTATACGAAACTTAAGTCCTTATCTTATGAAGCAAGAGAGAAATTAAGTGCTATTAGGCCCGTAACCGTTTCACAGGCATCGCGCATTAGCGGTGTTTCGCCAAACGACATCTCTGTAATGTTAGTTTACATGGGACGTTAGTGCATTGTTTCACGTGGAACAACCTTTTTAATATAGCAAATAATTTTTTGTGAAGATTCAAAACAATACCAGATACATTTCAACCAAAGACCATTTTAAATCTGGAGAAGATTTTGATCTGGTATTGGATGTAGAACGAGATTTTTTAATAACGACACCACATCCACCCCTAGAAACCCTTGGTAGTTATTATGAGAGTGAAGACTATATTTCACATTCAGATCGTCATAAGGGCTTGGTTCCATTTTTGTATAATGCGGTTAAAAGGTGGTCTTTAAAAAATAAAATAGATTTGGTCTCTAGGCTTTCAAAAAACAAGGGAAGACTTTTGGATATAGGAGCTGGTACTGGAGCTTTTTGTGCTATAGCAAAACAACAAGGCTGGAATACTTTTGGGGTAGAACCCAATGAAAAAGCAAGAGTGTTTGCAGCTCAAAAAAATATCTCCTTACTAGAGAGCATTGATGATCTCCAAGGACAACAATTTGATGTTATAACACTTTGGCATGTGCTAGAACATCTTCCAGATTTGGAAAAAACCATTCATAAAATTGAAAAGTTATTAGGTGCTCAGGGTGTGTTAATTATTGCGGTCCCTAACTATAAATCTTTTGACGCAAAACACTATAAACAATTTTGGGCCGCTTATGATGTGCCAAGACACTTATGGCATTTTTCTCAAAAAAGCATGGAGCACTTGTTTTCTAAAAACATACAATTAATAAAAACGAAACCCTTGATCTTTGATTCGTTTTATGTAAGCCTACTATCAGAAAAATATAAAACCGGAAATACATTTTCTGTTAAAGCCTTTTTTGTTGGTTTGTGGTCAAATATAAGCGCGATACGATTTAAAGAGTATTCTTCCCTAATATACTGCTTTAAAAAAGCCTAATTCCTGTTTTAAAAACACTTGTTTCTCGATAATGCAGGAGTGCAGGTGTTTGTGTGGCAGATTTTAGAAAGCCTATTAAAGGGGCTTATTTTACGCCATTCTTAATAGGTAAACCAAATAATTTAAAACCTAAGCAATAGATAACACTTATAGTGTGTGTGTTATCCTTTGGCGTGAATTAAACGTGTTAATTTAATAGAGAGGTCTGTAAAAATAATTTTTGCATTTCCATTTCGTTCAATATGATAAGAGGCGTCTTCAATCGCTTCCGAAATTTCAAAAATATTGTTTTGATGTATAAAGGGCGCAAATTTTTCTATTGAAAATTGAGTATTGGGTGCATCAAAAAATAATAAGCTGTCTGCATTGTAGTTTTTTAATAGTGCTTGTCTAAATGTTTCTTGACAATAGCCCAAAAATTTCTTTTGGGTTTCTCTACCTTCTTTTGCAATTTCCTCACTCCAAGAAATAAGTGCATTGATGGCTGTTTTGTTTCCTTTAGCCCTAAAAGCAGTCCGTACCCAATCTACAAACCATTTTTCAAAAGCAGCATCATCTCCCCCTTCGTTTAAAATAGATAAGGCCTGATGGTAATCTCCATTAGATAAGCTACTTATTTTTAGTGCTTTGTTTTTTTCAACACCTTGTTTTTCAATAAGTTGCGTTGAAATAAGTTCTTCTGGCAATAATGGGAATTGTAATTTTTGACAACGCGACCGAATCGTTCCCAGAATAAGTTCCTCATTTTCGGTCAATAATAATAAGACCGTATTTTTAGGAGGCTCTTCTACCAACTTTAATATCTTATTTGCACAGGCAATATTCATTCTATCTGCCATCCAAACAATCATGATTTTATGGCCTCCCTCATAGGCTTTTAATGATAAGCTTTTAAGCATTTGTTTGGCTTCTTCTACATTGATGTTTCCTTGTTTTTTTTCAATTCCCAAAAAAGCCAACCAATCATATAAAGACCCATATGGGTTTTCAGCAACAAAAGCTCTCCAATCTTTTAAGAACAAGGTAGAAAAAGGGTGTTTTTTAATATTATCATTCGTGTTTACTGGAAAGACAAAGTGCAAATCTGGGTGGGCAAGGCGTGCTACCTTGGTCATGCAATTTTCATACTCTGCAGTACCCTTTTCGTGGTTGCTAGATAAAATAGCTTGGGCATAGGCAATAGCCATGGGCAATAAACCACTTCCTGTTTTACCAACAAAGAGTTGAGCATGTGGGATTCTTCCATTTTCAATGCTTTTAAGCAAATGATTTTTAAGGTGTGATTGACCTAATATGTTAGAAAAAAGCATCTACAAATGTAGCCAATTATTACAAACAGAGCAGCTAGAAAAATCTAGTTTTACTTGCCGCCAAAACGCGTATCTTTGTGCAACAAAATTAGATCCATGAAAACGATACACGACATTAATTTTAACCACAAAAAAGCATTAATTAGAGTAGATTTTAATGTGCCATTAGATGATGATTTTAATGTAACGGATGCTACTAGAATCGAAGCAGCAAAGCCAACAATTATTAAGGTTTTGGAAGACGGAGGAAGCTGTGTCTTAATGTCACATTTAGGAAGACCAAAAAATAATGAAGCCGAATTTTCTTTGAAGCACATTGTTGAAAAAGCATCTTCCTTACTAGGAGTTACCGTGTTGTTTGTAAATGATTGTATCGGGCCTTTGGCAGAAGAAGCCGTTGCAAAGCTCAATCCAGGGGAAATTTTATTACTAGAAAATTTACGTTATTATAAAGAAGAAACTGCAGGTGACCCGGGTTTTGCAAAGCAACTGGCAACGCTTGGTGATGTGTATGTAAATGATGCTTTTGGAACGGCACATAGAGCACACGCATCTACAACAATTATTGCAGAAAATTTTCCAGAAAACAAATGTTTTGGTGCGCTATTGGCTTCTGAAATAACTAGTCTCGAAAAAGTGTTAGGGGATAGTGAAAAACCTGTGACTGCAATTATAGGAGGGGCAAAAGTATCTTCAAAAATTACAGTAATTGAAAACATTTTAGATAAAATTGATCATCTTATTATTGGTGGTGGTATGGCGTTTACGTTTATAAAAGCACAGGGCGGACAGATAGGTAGCTCATTAGTAGAAGATGATAAGCAAAAACTAGCATTAGAAATTCTTGCCAAGGCAAAAGAAAAAGGTGTTGAAATCCATTTACCTGTTGATGCCGTGGTCGCGAATAGTTTTTCAGAACTAGCAAGCACTAAAATTAGCCCTATTTCTGAGATTGCCGAGGGCTGGATGGGCCTAGACTCAGGTCCAGTATCTAACATTAATTTTGCGAATGTGATTTCTAAATCAAAAACAATTTTATGGAATGGTCCCTTAGGTGTTTTTGAAATGGAACCATTTGCTGCAGGAACAATAGCTCTAGGAAACGCTATTGCAGAAGCAACAGTACAAGGAGCTTTTTCTCTTGTAGGAGGAGGAGACTCTGTAGCTGCTGTTAAGAAATTTGATTTAGAAAAAAGAGTCAGCTATGTTTCTACAGGAGGTGGCGCAATGCTTGAAATGCTTGAAGGTAAAACCCTACCTGGTATTCAAGCGATATTAGATTAATTATTTTTTCTTCCCTTAGTATTACTCATTTCTGAAATCTTTATCTAACTTTTGCACTAGGAAAACTATGGAAATACGTTAAAATTTCAGAAATGAGTACACAGCCACTGCAATTCCTTATTTTTGGATGAAACTTTGGCAACAGAATCACGTTCCTATGTATATGAAACATATTTTTTATTCTTTTGTTTTTCTCTTGTTCACTTTTGGCTATGGACAAGATACCTTGGTTGCTCCATCACAAGATTCTTTTCAGATTGTGGTGCAAGATACTATTACTCTAAAAACCAATCACATAGATTCTTTACAAATAGGTACTGTTCAGATTGTTGATACCATACAGGTACAAGGTATTTCTCAAGACTTCACAAACACAGCAGTAGTCACACAACTAAGAGATAGCACCTTTATTAAGTTGGAAGATATGGCAGCGGCTCGACGCTATGATAGTTTGTGGCTACAGGAGTTGTATAGTAATACGATGTTTGAAGAAATCTATGGAAGCATTAGCAACATGACCTATGAGCCTATAGATTATGTCGAACTTCCTACCGAAGTGTTAAAAGTACGCCTTGCCGAAATTAATAGTAGAACACCCTTTAATGTTGAATACAATTCGTCTTTGGAAAGTGTTATTAAAAATTACCTAAAAAATCGTCGCCGCACCATGGGAAAGCTCATGGCATTAAGCGATTATTATTTTCCTATGTTTGAAGAGGCTTTAGATAAATACAATATTCCATTAGAGCTTAAATATTTAGCCATTGTAGAGTCTGCATTACGGCCTACAGCCGAATCTAGGGTTGGAGCCACAGGATTATGGCAGTTCATGTTTAGTACAGGCAAAATGTTTGGATTGGATGTAAATAGTTATGTGGACGATAGAAGTGATCCTTTAAAAGCAACCGAAGCTGCCTGTAAATACTTAGAAGCACTTTATAAACGTCTTGGCGATTGGGATTTGGCTTTGGCAGCCTATAATTCTGGCCCTGGAAACGTATCGAAAGCGATTAGAAGATCTGGAGGACGCACAAATTATTGGAATATTCGCCAACATCTCCCACGTGAAACAGCAGGGTATGTTCCCGCTTTTTTAGCGACCATGTATATTTTTGAATATGCAGAAGAACATGGTTTTAAAAGTAACGGTCCAAGAATTCCATATATAGCAACAGATACCATACATATTAAGAAGCAAATTTCTTTAGAACATGTGGCAAGTGTTACCAATATGGATATGGCTGAACTGGAGTTTTTAAATCCGCAATACAAGTTGGGGGTTATACCGGTTGTTAAGGACGAAGTATACACCCTGCGTTTACCTGTGGATATGGTAGGTGCCTTTGTAAGCAATGAAGGTGCTATTTATGCCTATGCAGCGAATGAGTTTAATAAAAGGGAAAAGCCTCTACCAGGATTAAATGACCAAAGTAGTAAAATCTATTATAGGGTAAAAAGCGGAGATTATTTAGGTAAGATTGCTACTAAATATGGTGTTCGCATAAGCCAGATTAAACGTTGGAGTAGTTTACGGAATAATAATTTAAAAATTGGACAACGTTTGGTAATTCACCCTAGGAAAACGCCAAGTACTTCTCAAAAAGGTCCCAATACTAAGTTGTATATTGTTAAAAAAGGGGATTCTTTATGGAGTATTTCACAGCAATTTAAAGGAGTTACTGTTGCCGACATAAAAAAGTGGAACGGTCTTAGTGGTACTAAGCTAAAGCTTGGAATGAAGCTTAAAATTTTATAGTAATTTGTAAATCTTTTTTGTATGAAACCCATCTACATTGCCTTACTTTCATTATGTGTATTCATTGCCTGCGGTGATGGATCAAACTCGAATAAAAAATACAAACAACTATCTGTAGGGAATATTAACACCTTACAAATTGTTACGCCAAACAACTTATGGAAAGATAGTGTAGGGGAGGTAATACGAACCTATTTTGCGGCTCCAACACCTGGATTACCTCAAGATGAGCCTTTGTTTTCTATGAACCAAATGCCGCCAGATGCTTATAGTGGTTTTACGAAAACCTATCGCTTATTTTTACACGTTACCATAGGAGATAAAGACACAGTAGCTCTTCGAAAAAATCCCTATGCAAAACCTCAAGTGGGCGCCTTTATTACCGCAACCACTACTGAAAAACTTTCTACATTAATTAAAGAAAATGCTCCAAGGATTCTAAAAGCATTTAAAGCTTCTGAGATAAAAGAAAGACAAAGGCGCACCAAAAAATCTAAATTGAGATTAGACTCTTTGCCTTCCGCCTTGGGAGTCACTTTAGAAATACCTTCTGCATATCATATTGCAAAATCGGATCCAGATTTTTATTGGATACGTAAAGAGTTGAAGTCTGGTAACACCAATATTATTATTTATGAAGTTCCTTTAAATTCGATTCCTAAAGACAGTACTACAATAAGTGCTATCATTAAGATGCGTGATTCTATAGGGATAAAGCAATTACCTGTAGAAGATGACGGGCAGTTTATTACAGAAGAAGCGTATGCTCCTTACTTGTTTACAACAACAATTGATGGCAAGTTTGCTTTTGAGACCAAAGGGACCTGGGAAGTGAGAAACCAATGGATGGCAGGCCCTTTTGTAAACTATGCTGTTAGAGACGAAAAGAACAATCGCTATATTATTCTAGAAGGATTTACCTATGCTCCCTCGGTTGCTAAAAGGGACCTACAGTTTGAACTAGAGTCTATCTTAAGATCTGCAAGGATAAAGTAAGCAAGAGACTGTTAAAGCGACTGTAGTGAGGAGTAAATATGTTTTTAGCCCCGCCTAAAAACACTGTTTTTCAACAACTTATATTTTTTTAAAGCCAAATGCTTGGCCTTTTTACTGTTATTTATTTTTCTGTTTATATATTTATTTTAGCATCAAATGCATGTACTTTTGCAATCATAACTTACAAATAACCATGCAAAAAATATACTATCTTACTACTTGCGATACCTGTAAAAGAATCATCAAAGAACTTGATTTGCCAAGTACATTTGTTCGTCAAGAAATAAAAGAAGAAGAAATTACCGTCATCCAATTAGAAGCGCTTCGAGCTCTCTCGGGTAGTTACGAATCACTCTTTAGTAAACGCGCAAAACGAT
>JBNMOX010000056.1:0-7030 GCA_051275835.1 Patiriisocius sp. | reverse complement strand
TGAGCAGGTGTACTGTTCAATAAAATTAATTTTTCAATTTTTTCTGGAAATACCTCTGCAAACGCAAGACTTACATAACCACCCATAGAGTGGGCAATAAACGTCGCGGTTTCAACTTTTTCAACACTTAAAATTTCCGAAGTTATCGTTGCCATCAATTCCATGCTATGTGTTTCTGCAACCGTGCCACTTTGGCCAAATCCTGGTAAATCAATACTAATAATTGTATGTGTTTTGGAAAAAGCAGGAATAATCTGTTTCCACATGGTACTGCTTTCTAGAAATCCGTGGAGTAAAACAAGAGCGGGTCCGCTGCCATGTTTTTGATAATGTATCGGGGTGTTGTGGTAGTGAAAAATCATTTGATTATATTGGAGCACAATTGCAAAAATAGCCAATAACCAGAACCTATTCTATGAATTATTCCAAACAAACGTACCTTGTTGCATTTGCTTTGTTTTCTCTCTTTTTTGGTGCAGGAAATTTAATATTGCCTCCTTTTTTAGGGTATAATGCAGGAAGTAGTTGGGTTTGGGTAGCCATGGGTTTTGCGCTCTCTGCAGTTGTGATTCCTATCTTGGCTATATACGGGCATGCTCGTTTACAGGGGACACTTTTAGATTTTGCCAATAAAGTATCACCGGGCTTTGCTTTATTGTATGCTGTTATTGTCTACGCCATCTCTGTGAGCTTACCTTCTCCTAGAACAGCTTCCGTTACCTATGAAATGGCTATTGAACCTTATTTTGATATTTCTTCCTTAAGCGTTAGCGCTATTTATTTTACATTGGTATTGGTTTTTGCACTAAACCGTGCGCGTATTTTAAGTTTGATTGGAAAATTTTTGACTCCTTTAATTATACTCATTCTTCTCATGATTATAGGGATAGGTTTGTTTGCAGATCTAGCCCCAATGCGTGCAACTATTTTTGAAAACACTTTTACCGATGGAATTTTAGAAGGATATCAAACCTTTGATGCTATAGGAGGTGTTGTTGTAGGAGGCGTGATTGTTATTTCGCTGGCCTTGCAAGGCACCTATAATTATGAGGAAAAAAAGCGGATGATTGCGCGTTCTGGACTTCTTGCTGGTCTGGGCTTGTTTGTTATTTATGCAGGACTCATAGCTTTAGGAGCTTTTTATAGCAGTGAATTACAGGTCACAGAACGAACAGATTTATTAAAAATATTAAGTGAAAATACATTAGGAAATTTTGGTACTGCCTTTTTGGGAGTATTGGTTGCCTTGGCTTGTTTTACAACTGCGGTAGGTATTGTAACCGGTACTGCAGACTTTGTAAAAGGAATAGCTAAAAACGCCCAATTAGCATATACTATTACGGCCATATTAGGTTGTGTTATAGGTGTGGTTGTTGGACAGTTTGATGTACATTATATTATTAATGTAGCCTTACCAGCCTTAATGTTTATCTACCCTATTACCATTGTGCTTATCTTATTAAATGTAGTTCCTGTGAAATTTGCTTCGCCTGTTGTTTTTAAAGTTGTTACCATAGTAACCTTATTGTTTAGCATTCCAGACTTCTTGCAATTTTTCATGACTGAAGGGTCTATGGATGGGATTAATAAATGGATTCCACTAGCCAAGGAAGGTATGGGATGGGTTTTACCAGCTTTTATCGCTTTTATAGTAATGAATGTGATTGTTAAGAATAAGGAATAATCTCTATGCAAACATACATCCGATACCGTTTTATGCTAAAGGCGGGCGGAAATGTTTTCTAAAAATTTTTTGAGCATGATCCTGGTATCCTGTTTTTTCAGAATCAAATTTTGCGCTTCTTTGGATGTGTATCCTAAAATATGATAAGATGCTATGTCTTAAGCATTCATGATATCTTCAATTTCATCTGCTAAAATCGGGATATTTCTCATTAAATTAAATGGCTCTCCCGTTTCTTGAATTACAACATCGTCTTCTAGTCTAATGCCAAAGCCTTCTTCAGGAATATAGATGCCGGGCTCTACTGTAAATACCATATTGGCTTGCATAGGTTCCCATAACAATCCGTAATCATGTGTGTCTAGTCCCATATGATGCGAGGTGCCATGCATAAAATATTTTTTATAGGCTGGCCAGGCTGGGTCTTCATTTTGCACATCGGCTTTGTCCAAAAGGCCTAATCCAAGTAATTCACGGGTCATAATATTACCTACTTCAATGTGGTATTCTTTCCAAAGGGCACCTGGGACTAGCAATTTAGTGGCTTCGTCTTTCACTCTGTTTACTGCGTTATATACTGCTTTTTGTCTGTCTGTATAGCGTCCACTCACAGGAATAGTACGAGACATGTCACTACTGTAGTTGGCATATTCTGCCCCAACATCGAGTAATATTAAATCGTCTGCTTTACATTCTTGATTGTTTTCTATGTAGTGCAATACATTAGCATTGTTTCCGCTTGCTACAATTGGAGTGTATGCAAACTTCTTAGAGCGATTTTTTAAAAACTCATGCATAAACTCTGCTTCAATATCAAACTCCCAAACGCCGGGTTTTACAAAACCTAAAATTCTTCTAAATCCTTTTTCGGTAATATCACAGGCTTGTTGTATGAGGTTAATTTCTATAGGATCTTTAACAGAACGCAGCCTTTGTAAAATTGGATTACTCTTTGCCCAGGTATGTGCAGGAAATGTTGCTTTGGTCTTTTTTATAAAGCGATCTTCACGAGTTTCTGTCTCCACATTCGCTCTATAATGTTCATTGGTATTAAAGTAAATAGTTTCCGTTTGCGCCATGAGTTCACGCATAACACCATCAAAGTCTTGCAACCAATACACCGTTTTAATACCGCTAACTTCAAGGGCTCTTTCTTTAGTTAATTTTTCACCTTCCCAAATAGCAATATGCTCATTGGTTTCTTTTAAGAATAAAACTTCTGAATGATCTGGATTAGGACAGTCTGGGAATACAACTAAAATACTTTCTTCTTGGTCTACTCCGCTTAAAAACAAAATATCTCTAGCTTGTTCAAAAGGCATGGTGCTATCTGCGCTAATTGGATAGATATCATTACTGTTAAAAACGGCTAAGCTATTTGGCTTCATTTGGGCCATAAAGTTTTTTCGGTTTTTTATATAAAGGTTGCGATCAATTGGATGATATTTCATAGGTGTAGATTTCAGAATTATGCTTCCCCAAAAATAAGGATTGCAATTTTTAATGAATAGGCCAAATGGCCTTATTTTATATTTTTTCTAATTCTACTCATATGTCTAACTGAAATTCCTAAAAACGAGGCTAGAAAATGCAAAGGAACCTTTTGTAGTAAGATAGGCTCATTTTGCAATAATTTTTGATAGCGCTCTTCTGGTGTGAGTGTTATTAAATCGATACGGTAATTGTCTATTCTAAAAATTTGATTTTCAATAAGGTTGAAATAGAATTTGTGAAACGCTAGATTATTTTTTAATAATGTTTCAAATCCATTAATGTCAATCACCCACAAACTACAATCGCTAATTGCCCGGATGTTTTTTCTTGAAGGTGTTTTGTTCTTAAAACTATGAAGGGCTGCGGTACAAGAATTTTTCAAAGCCAAATAGGTGGTTTTTTCTTCTTCGGAAATAAGAAGAGAATGTTGTAAAATACCACTTTCAACATAACAGAAGTACTTGCAAACAAGACCCTTTTTGACAAACAAATCATTTTTCGAAAGCTGTAAATAGGTAAATGAGTCAAGAATAGCTGGCACTAAATGTATCAATGAAGTGTCATTGATACAGGTAATTATATAGTCCTTTAATGAAGTGTTATTTAATTCCATTGTTTTTACATCTTGGTCTGTTTATAAAAGTATCAATTTTATCTTACAGCAATTAGGGTTCTGTAGTGTTAAACTTCCTAAAATTATTTTGAGGTGGTTTCGTCTTTCTGTACTTTTCGGTTCTTAAACCAACCAAATGAAAAAATACATATTCCTAGCATTAGGTTTTATGGCAAGCATTGGCTTTGCGCAACAACCAGCAACATCTTCAACCAATGTTCTTGCTGCATTACAAGAAAAAGAAACACTCACGCAAAATTCGCTTGTTAAAAACCTTCCTTTTACCAACATAGGGCCTACTATTATGAGTGGTCGTGTGGTAGATTTAGCAGTGAACCCCAAGAATCCCACAGAATTTTATGTAGGATATGCTAGCGGTGGAGTTTGGCATACCGTAAATAATGGTACAACATTTAGTCCTATTTTAGATAGTAGTCCTACGCAAAACGTTGGAAGCTTAGCGGTAGACTGGAAATCAAGAACTATTTGGGTAGGAACAGGAGAGGTAAATTCTTCTCGTTCAAGCTATGCAGGTATTGGTGTGTTACAGTCAAATGATAATGGTCTTACTTGGAATAACTTAGGTCTTACAGACAGTCAACATATTAGTAAAATAATTATCAACCCAAACAACTCAAAGGAGGTGGTTGTAAGTGCTGTTGGTCATTTATATTCTAGCAATGATGAACGTGGTGTTTATAAAACAATAGATGGGGGAGCTACTTGGAAGCAGACGCTATTTGTAAACGATCAAAGTGGTATTATAGAAATGGATGCAGATCCTAATAACTTTAATTTGATGTATGCATCCTCTTGGGATAAAGACCGAAAAGCATGGAATTTTAGAGGAAGTGGAGCGGGTAGTGCTATATATAAAAGTAGAGATGGAGGAAGCTCTTGGAATAAAGTTTCAACCCCTAGTAGTGGATTTCCAACTGGTGCAGGCGTGGGACGTATTGGTTTAGCTGTTTTTGATGCTAATACGGTATATGCTGTGCATGATAATCAAGCAAGAAGAGAAGATGGAGCTCCATCAAATAATGGCGATGGATTATCAAAAGAACAATTTAAGACCATGTCTAGTGCTCAGTTTTTGGCCTTGGAGGATAAAAAACTAAATGCCTATTTAAAAAACAATGGCTTTCAAGAAAAGTACAAGTCAGAGAACGTGAAAAGCATGGTCCGTGGAGGTATTGTGAAGCCGGCAGATTTGGCAACCTATCTTGAAGATGCCAACACCTTGTTGTTTGATACCCCAGTTATAGGGACTGAAGTATATAAAAGCACAGATGGCGGTGTTACCTGGAACAAAACGCATGAAGGCTTTTTGGATGGTATTTATTACAGTTATGGATATTATTTTGGAAAAATACATGTAGACCCAAGTAATAAAGACGGCATCTATATTTATGGAGTGCCTATTTTAAAATCTAAAGATGGAGGGAAGACCTTCAAATCTATTTCTGCTTCAAACGTGCACGCAGATCATCATGCATTATGGATCAACCCAAACATGCCCGGCCATTTAATTAATGGAAATGATGGTGGTATAAATATTAGTTACGATGACGGGGCTAATTGGATTAAAAATAATCAACCTGCTGTAGGGCAATTTTATGCAATACATGTAGATAATGAAGAGCCTTACAATGTCTATGGGGGACTCCAAGATAATGGTGTTTGGGTAGGAGCCCACACCCAAGAAGAAAACCCTGGATGGAAACAAAATGGGCAATATCCTTATGAGTTTATAATGGGAGGAGACGGGATGCAAATCCAAACAGACAATCGCGATAGTAATGTGGTGTATACAGGTTTTCAGTTTGGAAACTATTTTCGTTTGAACAGAACAACCAACGACCAAACATATATACAGCCCAAGCATGAACTAGGAGAAAGCCCGTATCGTTTTAACTGGCAAACCCCTATTTTATTAAGTCCGCATAACCAAGACATCTTGTATTTAGGAGGAAATAAATTAATGCGTTCAATGAATCAAGGAACAGATTGGACCGCCATTTCAAAAGATCTAACCCATGGAGGAAAGCAAGGTAATGTTGCTTATGGAACGTTAACTAGTATCGACGAATCTACATTTCAGTTTGGATTATTATATACGGGAAGTGATGATGGTAAAGTATATGTGTCTCAAAATGGAGGAGGCGATTGGAAGGATGTTTCAGGGACATTCCCAAAAGATTTATGGGTAAGTCGTGTTATTGCATCTAGCCATAAAAAAGAACGCGTATATGTAACATTAAATGGATATCGTTGGGATGACTTTAGACCCTATGTGTATATGAGTGATAATTATGGAACTACTTGGACCCAGATTTCAAATAATTTACCATTATCGCCAATAAACGTTATTAGAGAAGATCCTAATAATGCAAGCATTTTGTATTTAGGAACAGATAATGGTGCCTATGCATCTTTTAATAATGGTGCTTCTTGGAATGCTTTTCATGAAGGTTTACCTAATGTTGCTGTACATGATTTAGCTATTCAAGCGCGAGATAAGCACTTGGTGGTAGGAACTCATGGTCGGAGTATTTACAAAGCAGATATCTCATTATTACAGGGCATTTCAGAAACAACAATAAATAGCCTCATGTTGGCAGATATCGCTGATAAAAGAGCGAGTCGTCGTTGGGGAAATACTGGGTTTAATCAATATGGAGATTATTTTGAGCCCAAGGTGCCGCTTCAAATTTTTGCCCCTACAGCTGGTAAAGTTGACATTGCAATAGTTTCAGAAAATGGAAAAACCCTAAAGACATGGGGAGCGACTATGAATACAGGATTTAATGTAGTAGATTATAATGCTAGTATTTCAGAAAAAGGAAAAAAACAACTAGAAAAAAACGATGTTTCTGTACATACAGGTGCTAATGGGACATTTTATTTACCTGCCGGAAAATACAGTGTTGAAGTTTCTTTAGACGGTGCCAAAACAAGTAAAACAATAGAGGTGAAATAATGAAATAATAGTTTTCTAATGCTTCGGAAATTTTAAAAAAACAAAACATTTCCGAAGCATTCTTATTTAGGGGAACCTGTGTTTAGGCATATCAATTCTAAATAGCTAATAAACAAAAGCTATTGTTTGCCGATACGCAATTTGAGCCGTAGATTTGTAGGTAGAAATTTTGAAAACACAACCATAATGGGAATGATCACTTCTTCCATAGCTCGTAAAGTTGCCATGGCACTTTCTGGCTTATTTTTAGTCTTTTTTT
>JBNMOX010000055.1:0-7153 GCA_051275835.1 Patiriisocius sp. | reverse complement strand
ATCCATTCAGCTTTGCCTAAGGGGTGTGTTTCAGTCCAATCTGCGTTTATGAGTACAGGAATTCCAGTTTTTTTAATGGTTTGCAGGGTTTTATTATTGCCATCTACCGCAAAACTAACCACTACATCTGGAGCTAATGCAATCAACACTTCTGTATTCAGTGCTTCGTTTTTACCTAGTTCTTTGATGGTTCCGTTTGAAATATTAGCGCGTGTCTTCTCTGAAGAAATATAATTAAGATTCGGGAAGCCAATTAGTGTTTTCTCAACTCCCAAAGCCTCTAGCGATGGTATATGCGTCGTAGACGTTACTACAATATTGTTTATTGGAACTGCCACTATAGCATCATAGGCTTCTGGGTTTTTTAGACTTGTCCCTTTTTGAACCAAAGCATAGCTAAAACTTTTTTCGGCATCTGGCCAAGGAGTATGAATGGTAATAACCTGATGGTTTTCTACTGCTGAAATAGTAAAGCCTTTTGCATAGTTTATTGAGTTAGAAATAGCTGGTAACGCTTGTTTTTCTGTAGGCTGTTTGCATGAAAATAAGAGGCTAACACTAAGTACTAGTATCGCTGGATATTTTAAATAAGAGGTTTCTTTCATGGTGTTTATGGAAAGCGCAAAAGTAGTGAAACAAATATCAACGATACATTCAATTTTCACATCGATGTAGTTTCTATTTAAAAATAAGTCTTACTTTCGCACAGAATTTTGGTTGATACACTTCGTGTCATTAAAAGGGAATTTTGTGAAATACAAAAGCTGTTCCCGCAACTGTAAGTCTTCCGCCCTAGGCGGATCGTGTTTTCTTATACCACTGTTCTGATGCATATCAGGATGGGAAGGTTACACAAAGACAAGCCAGGAGACCTGCCAGATTCATGATTACAAACCTTCGGGATAAAGGATTGTATGGTGCAGCCGCTCCTATGGCTCTACTATACCTTAATTTTTCCTAATTTATTTATTAATGTAACATTTTGGCTTTGCCAGAAAAAAAACAATTTATGAAAAAATTAGTACTCGCCTTAACCGTATGCGCAACGAGCATACTAACGGCACAAGAAACACAAAAAGTAGAAGCTTTAGATTCTGTGATGATCACGACCAAAATCAATATTCCTAGAAAGAATAGCGGTAAGGTAGTCACTACCATCACCAGAGCGCAACTTCAAAACAACCAAGGGCAATCTGTGGCTCAGGTGTTAAACCAAATAGCTGGTTTCGAAATTAACGGAAGCCGAAGTAACGATGGGCAAAATCTTGGCTATTTTGTTCGTGGAGGAAGAAATAGGCAGGTACTTGTTGTTGTTGATGGCGTCGCTGTAAATGATCCATCTTCTATTGCAAACGATTATGATTTGCGTTTAATTCCTGCCGAAACTATTGAGCGTATTGAAGTAGTTAAAGGTGCTGCCAGTGTACTGTATGGTTCTGGAGCCGCTACAGCAGTGATTAGTATAACAACGCTTCCTGCAAGTAAAGATAAAATACACGCTACTATTACCTCATCTGTAGGAACTAACCGTTCTGCAGAGGATGATGCCTTTGATACAGATTACAAACTACAAGAAAATAGCAACGCTATTGCCGTGAGTGGAACCTTAGGTAAATTCTTTTATAACGCAAACTTTAGCAATCGATATGCAAATGGCTTGTCTGCAGTAGAAGCGCCAGAAGATGCAACAGCACCTTTTGAATCTGACACCTATAACCAATTTGAGGGTCGTGCAAAGCTAGGCTATACCTTTACTAAAAATATATCCTACAGTCAGTTTTTTAGCTTCGGAAAATTTAAAGCCGACTTTGATAGCTTTAATTTTACAGATGCAGAAAACCGCAATATTACAGACCAACTAAGAACGGGGGGTCAGTTGATTTGGAAATACAACAAAGGAACCTTTGTCTTTAATGATTCCTACACTTGGATAGAACGTGAATTTGATTCTAGTTTTCCTTCTAAGTTTGACACCAAGTCTTATGGATTAGACGCTTATGCAACCTATGAGGTACTCGAAGGTCTTACCGCTTTGGTTGGATTAGGTCATAATAGCAGCAGTTTTAAATCGTTTAGTGTACCCTTTGGAGAGACTGAATTTGTAAAAGACTTGGATGATAGTATTGCCGAGTTTACCATTTTTGATCCCTATGTAAACTTTAATTATATCTCTTCTTTTGGATTAAATGTAAATGCAGGAGCACGTTTAAACATTCATAGTGAATATGGGTCTCATGTCGTGTATAACATTAACCCATCTTATGGATTTGACTTAGGAAAGAGCAACTTAAAGGTATTGGGTTCTTATAGTACTGCCTATATCACCCCATCATTATTTCAATTACATGCACCTAATTTTGGAAACTTAGAGCTACAACCAGAAGAAAATACTACGATAGAAGGAGGCGTTGAGTTTACATCTGGTAATGCATTTCGTTTAAGTGCTGTGTATTTTAATAGGACAGAAACCAATTTTGTAGATTTTGTAACCGTAGACCCAGTAAATTTTATCTCTCAATATCAAAATGTTGATGATGAGTTTACCGCTAGTGGTTTTGAAATAGAAGCCGCTGTAACCTTTGCAAAACGTTTTAGTTTTAATGCCAATTATACCAATACGACACCCGATGAGAAATTTGCGTTGCGTATTCCAGAACACAAAGCCAATGCAACGGTATCGTATGCTTCAAAAAATGGATATCTAGGTCTTAGTTATCAGTTTGTTGGAGAACGTGATGACTCTTTCTTTAACAGCGACACCTTTATGACAGATACCATTACATTAGAAAGTTATGGTACCTTAGATTTTACAGCCTCTACACAAGTACATTTTATGGAAGGTGTGCGTGTTTTCTTGAATCTAAGCAATCTTTTAAATGAAGATTACGAAGAGATTTACGGATTTCAAACCCGCGGACGAAATGTGCGTCTTGGCTTTAGTTTAGATCTGTAAGCGTTTCCTACGAGTCTTTTCAATTAAAAAGCCCGAAGTATTTTATATACTTCGGGCTTTTTTGGCCAATCAAAAATAATTTCTAAAAGATACCTCCTCCTTCTTTTTCGTCTTTATCACGTCGCTTTCTTGCTTTTGCGCGGTACTTGTTAGAACCTAAACGTATGGATAAGGCTGCATTAATAGTGTTACTTTCCCAGTTAAACTCAACGTTTTGGTTAAAAGGTCTAACACCATCGCCTTGAAATTTCATGGTATTGAAGACGTCATTATAGTTTAAACTAAAGGTGGCTTTTCCTTCCCAGAAATTGTAACGTGCTCCAATATTTGCTGTAAACATTGGGTCGATATCAAACTGAATATTTTGGTTAGCACCACGGTACATTATAAAGGCAGATAGATTTAAATTTTTGGTAGCCTTAAAGTTGTTGAAAATTCTAAAGTTCCATGCTACGTTTTCAATTTCAAAAAGTTGACTACTAATATCATCCACCGTTGGGTTTTCAATAGTAGGGTCTATACTTTCTGTAAACGATTGTTGTGTTTGCGAAAAAACATCAAAACTAGTATTTAGACTCCACCATGTTAAAGGCTTGTAATTGGCAGATAACTCCAAGCCGTATGCTGAAGTATCATCAAAGTTTTCATTGGTGAATATCAAACTATTTAAGTTCGGATCTGTACGGTTGTATAATAATGCTTGATTAATTAAATCTGAGATAGCGCGATAGAACACACCGGCAGTTACAGAGCCTTTTTCTAAGTTACGTGTATAATTAAGTTCTAGAGAGTTTGTAAACTGAGGCTCTAATGATGGATTTCCTAAACCAGATAATAAAGGCGTACTAAATTCACGGATAGGGTTTACCTGTCCAATACCTGGACGGTCTACACGACGACTATAACTAAACTGGTATTGGTTTTTATCTGATGATTTATAGGTAAGGAATACAGAAGGGTATAATTCTGTGTAATCATTTTCAAAATTACGGATTACACTATTACCATCACGACTTACATCTACAGTTGGATCTGTCATAAAATTTGATAAATCATCTGTCACCACACCTTCTTGAAATGTCTCACGGGTATCTGATGCTACAAAGACAGATTCGAATCGCAGCCCTGCTTGCGCCGTCCATTTATCCCATTTTTTATTTACGGATAAATAGGCAGAATATATATCTCTCGTGTAGTCAAAATTGGTGGATGGTGCATTGATAAAAGTGTTGGGGTTTGGTGATAACGTAAATGGATTGATGACGTTTTGATTTGTTGTTCTTCCAATTTCAGAAGAAAAGATACGTACTTGGGTACCCATTTCAATTTTTAATGTTTCAGAAATTGGTTTTTCATAGTCTAAGTTTATGGTTGTCCTATCCCGGTCTGTATCAATAGCGTCTTCATAGTCTAATGCTGTATTATCACCCTCAAATGTAAATATTCCACCTTCTTCTCCTTCATAAGTATTATAGTCTACCTCCAATTCCAAAAAATGCCCTTCTTTTGCTAGTTCATATTTGTAATCTAGATTGTATTGCGATGACATATTATCATCCTCATTGCTAAAAATCTGCAATACATCACTGGAATCATCAACAAAATCTACATTGGCCTTACCATCAACAAATCCATTAAAAAGGTTTTGATTGGTAAATATAGAAAGGGTGTTTTTTTCATTAATATAATAATCTACACCTACTTTAAAGAGATTTGAATTACTATCATCTAAGAAATTAAAGGTTTGATTAATCCCTTCATCTGGACGATTTACAAAACCAAAATTTTCATTTTTATTATAATTACCACCCCAGTTTCCATACATATTGAATTTTCCGTTACGGTAATTTAAATCGATACCCGTATTCCATTTTGGATTATCTTGATAGGTAAAACCAGTATTGATCGTGGCATTTAAACCTAGATTTGTGTTTTTATGCAAAATGATGTTCACAATACCACTCATACCTTCTGGGGTGTATTTGGCAGAGGGATTTGTAATTAATTCTATTTGTTTGATAGAAGTAGAGGGAATTTGCTTTAATAATTGCGCTACCGGTACGTTCGTTAATTTGCCATCTACCATGACCTGAACATTTTGATTTCCTCTTAGCGATAAAGCTCCTGTTTGTTGATTTACACTTACGGAGGGTAAATTATTCATAATATCAGCAGCTGTAGGGCCAGAAGTAGACAAGTCTTTTCCTATGGTAATGACTTTACGATCTACTTTTTGTTGTATGGTAGTTCGTTCTGCAATGACAGTTACCTCATCAAGACCGGTGGCAGATTCTTCTAATGCTATTGTACCTAGGTCAACGGTTCTATTTTTTCTACTTACAGTAATAGTAGTGACGTAGGTTTCATATCCTATAAACTGTATTGAAACGGTACTGTTTCCCTCTGGAATGTCTGTAATATTAAAGATTCCGTTGTCATTTGTAATACCTCCAGTAATAATTTGCCCCTTAGTGTCAAGAACAGATATGGTTACAAAAGGAAGTGGTTCTTGTAGTTGTTTGTCCAATACTGTACCAGTAATGGTTCCAATTTTTACCGGTGGAAGTTCTGGATTGGCGAAGCACAAACTACCCCAAACTAAGGTAAGTGCTAAACATAATTTTTTCATGATGAGTGATTTTGATTGATTAAATTGTTTTACATAATACTTTGTATTGCATAGTATAAAGACCAAGCAAGTTCATTGTATTTAAGTAAGACGCATCTGTGGTGCATTTTGTTACTCGTTCATTTGATTTTTTTTTAATAATTGTTAACTCAAATGTTATTTAACAACAGCTGTAGCAACACAATAAGTAGTGTTTTAGTATTTAAATCCCTTATAGTCAATAGTTATAGCATCTTATTTTATGCCATATGCCTAAAAAATGTATGTAAGGCACTCTATTGAGTATTCAAGAAACTCCTTTCTTAACATTCAAATAAACTTATTTATTTCCTTCGCTACAGTTATTTTTTTATGACAAATATCATAAATGATCCTATCGTCTTTTTCTAACTTTATATCATTCAAATTCAAATTCAAATTTCAATTATGAGAAATTCAAACCAATCCTTTATTAGAACTGCCTGCTATAATGTATTTATTCTTGCTTTTTTGTTTTTGTTAGCGGCTTGTAATAATAGTCCTTCAGAAGATAAAACAAGTAAAAATGATACAGATAAAATTGCGAAAGTCAAGGACATCCTTTGGAATGTCAAAGCCATTCATCCAGATGGACAAACCTTAGCTATTAAGGCCTTTAATAAAGAAGGAAAAACGTTCGACATAAAAGCTATTCAAAACTCCGATCAAGATAGTTTCTTGGATGTAAAAGCTATGGTAGATGGTAAAGAATTACCTCTTAAGTTCTTGGTGAGTGATCGTACATTTATTCCTGTTAAAGCAATTGATAGAGCAGGCGTTTCATATGACATTAAAGCAATAACTGCAACAGGTGAAAAACTGGATGTGAAAGGTATTGGTAGATATGGAAATATTGTTATTATGAAAGCCATAACTAAAGAGGGCAAATTCTATGGAGTAAAAGCCGTTTCGCCAACGGGACAACTTAATGATATTAAGGGAATTAAAATTAATATTAAAGAAAAAGAGATGACGCTAAAAGGCTTTAGTGTCCATGCGCATGTTGTAGCAATGCACCCAGCAGCTAATGAAGATGATTTTAAAGTCCCTCCAAAAAAGAAGAAAAAGAAAGGTAAAGGGAAATCTAAAAATAATTTTAAAAGAATTATTTGGAATATTAAAGCGGTAACTGCTTTGGGTGAAAACCTGGATGTAAAAGCAGTTGATGATGAAGGCAATTCATTTGATGTAAAAGTGACACAGGATTCTAAACAGCATAGTTTTATGAACATTAAGGCCTTTGTAAATGGAGATGAATTGCCTGTAAAAATAATTGATAGTTTAAACAAATATGCACCCGTTAGAGCTATTGGAAGAGGAGGTGTTAATTACAATATTAAAGCGATAACTGCAGCTGGTGTCAAACTAGATATAAAAGGCATTAGTCGTTCAGGAAATATTGTTCATGTGAAGGCAATAAATAAAAATGGGGAATTTTCGGGGGTAAAAGCTTTCGCTCCTGGCGGAAAACTGAATGAAGTAAAAGGGATTAAAATTTTTGAAAGAAGAGTAGAACTTAAAATACAAGGAAATCCAGTGTATGCTCATTTAAA
>JBNMOX010000054.1:0-7247 GCA_051275835.1 Patiriisocius sp. | reverse complement strand
AGAAGGAAACGGCGGAATTATATATCCAGAATTGCATTACGGACGTGATAGTTTGGTAGGTGTTGCTTTGTTTTTAAGTCATCTTGCTGAGCAAAAAATTTCTGTAAGTGCTTTAAGAGCAACATACCCATCTTACTTTATGAGCAAGAAAAAAATTACGCTTACACCAGAAATTGATGTGGACGCAATTTTGGAAGGAATGGCAAAAAAGTATGCAAGCGAAGAGATTAATACCATAGATGGTGTAAAAATTGATTTCGAATCCAATTGGGTTCATCTACGTAAATCAAATACAGAACCTATCATACGTATTTATACAGAAGCCGCTTCACAAGAGGATGCAGATACATTGGCAGATCGTATTATTGGTGAAATTAATGCCATAGCTGGACGCTAGTATTTCAGAATTTAAAAATAGGCTCTCTTTTTAACTACGCAATTTCCAACGCTTATGAGAACACAGATATAAAGAAGGAGTCTCTTTAATTTGTGTCTCTAGTTAGTCAAGAAAATTCTTGTTATTCCAAAATATTGAAATGTTTTTGGAGCCTCCTTGATCGTTTCAAATGTTGCTTTATAATAGCCTCTTTTGATCTTTTGAACCTTTAAATACAATACAGCAAAGTCAAATTTTTTGGCTAATTCTTCGGTTCCTGTAAATACAGGAACATCAATACCCATAAACGTATCTCTATGTTTATAGCCACCTTCCCTTGGACTTTGGTCAGATAGTATATAGGTTAAGGTATTTATATCTTTTTTATATTTCCTATAAAGCATGGATATTATCGCCGTATTTGAGACTATACCCCCCCCCAAAGCGTTCTCTAATGTCTTTTGCTAAAGCATCAACTTGTTGCTATGTAAGGGTTTATAGACAGCATGGGCTTGATGTTGCATCATTCTATTTAAAATACCACTCCATTCCCAATTGCCATAGTGCCCCGCCATGAGTAACACACTTTTGTTTTTTTGATGTAAGGGTTCTAGGATATCCATGTTTTCTGCCAAAAAACGTTTTTAATTTCTTTTTCTGAAATACGAATACTCTTGATCGTCTTAAACAAAGTATCACAGCTGCCTGTAAAACGCTTTCATGATCTTGGTGATTTCTATATTTGACTTATCTGGAAAGACTAAAATAAGGTTTTCTTGAATTACTTTTCTTCTATACCTAATAACATAATAGGTAATAAAATAGATCACGTTTGATGCAATATATAATATTGGCATAGGTAAAAATGAAGCGACCTAAAGAAAATGATAGATGATTATATTGACTACTTGTTTCATAATGAGTAACAAAGCTGAAAAAATATTGATATAGATGCATTTTTTAAGACCTAAAAAAACATTTTTTTTTTGCTAGTGTATTCCAGCTATTGTATAACTTTAGGGCTAGCAATTAACATACTTTTATTTTACAACAAATACCTTTATGCAAAACCTTGATATCGCTACTATTGTTATAATAGCCGCCAATGTTATTATTTCTATGAAAGGCTTTAATGACTTTCATTTTTTTGAAAAATATAAATTTAATATCGCTGGAATTAAAAGAGGAGAGCAACTACGGATGGTAACCTCGGGCTTTTTGCATGCCGATTTTAATCATTTGTTATTTAACATGTTAACCCTCTATTTCTTTGCGCCTGTAGTGGTAGGTTTTTTAGGCACCACTTTTTTTGTAATAATATATTTAGCTGCTCTGGTAGTAGGTAGTTTATTGTCTTTTCAATTTCATAAAGATGAACCTTATTATAGCGCCATTGGAGCAAGTGGGGCAGTGACAGGGATATTGTATGCTGCTATCTTGTTAAATCCTTCCATGAGCTTGTATTTATTTTTTATTCCTATCCCTATTCCTGCTTGGTTATTTGGTGTGGCATATTTGTTGTATTCTATTTACGGCATGCGAACAAAGAAAGACAATATTGGACATGATGCCCATTTTGGCGGAGCAATTGCAGGCTATGTTTTAACATTGGCTTTTGCTCCTTATATCCTATCAAATAGTCTATGGATTGTTATTTTATTAGCAATTCCTATTATTCTTTTGTTCGTTTTAAAGAAAATGAATAAAATCTAAAATTTCAGAAAAATGAATTATTTAAAAACAGTAGTATTCCTTTTAACAACCACGCTAGCTATGGCACAACACACTTCAATACCTTCTGTAGATGTTACAGGAGAAGGGACTATAAACATTGTTCCTGATCAAGTAAGTATTAAAGTTAGAGTAGAAAATACAGGTGAAAACCCACAAGATGTCAAGCAAAAAAATGATGCGGTTATCTCTCAGGTTTTTGCAACGATTAATAAGTTTAAAATAGAAGATAAAGATGTACAAACCGACTATATAAGGCTTTCTAAAAATTTTGAGTACAATACTAAAACCTATAAATATGCTGCAAATCAAGCTATTACCATTCGTTTACGTGCCCTAGATAAGTATGAAGCCTTAATGAATAGCTTACTAGAAAGTGGTATTAACAGAATAGATGGCCTTACATTTATGTCATCTAACCAGGCCGAACTTGAAGTGAAGGCAAGACAACGTGCAGTTCAAAATGCAAAAGATAAAGCTACACAATATGCGACGGTATTATCCCAAAGTATTGGGAAAGCAATACATATTAGCGAGTTTCAACAAGCCTCAGGACCACAACCTATGTATCGTGCCATGGCTATGGATAGTGAAATGGCTTCTGGAAAGCAAACCATAGCCCCTGGAGAATTAGAGTTAAAAGTACGTGTATCTATTAAATTTGAACTCTTATAGAACATTATCAAAATGTTTGAAAATCCTTTGTACTATGGTATAAAGGATTTTTTTTGCCTGATTTTATTCAAAGCCAAAACTATAGATATAGCCTGCACTAACTTCAGTAAAATCTGCTTGGCCCAAATTAGAATTTAAATGAGCCCCAACAAACACATTGTGTTTAGGTTGTTCTAGGGTACCTAAAAGGTAGTATTTAATTCCTAATCGTGAATTAATTGATTTTTTGAGCTCGTATTTAGAATTAAACTCCCCAAGGATCCAATATTCTGGAATCTCTCTTGGAGTATTTACCCAACCTTCATTTATACGCCAATCTATAGCATAGGCTTCTTTAAAGATATTGTAACCAATACTAAAATCAATTCCAATATGATTTAATAAAAATTCTGTGTTCACATAAATTGATAGATTAGAAGCCGAGTAAAAAGGATTTTCTTTAAACTCTTCAAACTCTCTCCCGTCTTGCACCAAAGATTCATTATTGCTTATATAATCATAGTAATGTTGGTAGAACCTATAGTGAGCGCCAATTCCAATTTTAAATACATTATTAAACACATAACCGTACTCTCCAGATATAGTATACACGGGCTTAGCATCATTAAAAGCTTCTCCTAAAACATTCCAGCCATGTCCAGCTCGTACCTCTACATAATTATATCTACTATTTTTATAGTTGGGTATTTCGGGTTTTTTATCTTGTGAAATGTTAAATGGATTATGTATCGCTCCAGATAGTGATAATAAGACAGAATTATAACCTCTATTATCTAAGCGCGTGTGTCCATTTGAGTGATGCGAATAACCAAGACCTAAACGCCAATCTATATTTTTTGTGTTAAATAACTGATAGTTAAAAAAGAACCTAAATGCCCAGGTAATATCTGTAGAAACTGCTCTGTTATTCGGATTGCTTATTGGATCGTATTTTTCCGTAAAATAGGAAGCGCCTAGACCCGTAAGTACTTTGAATCTTTGAGAACCAAAAATATTAAACTCCACAAAAGGGATTGCAGTAATAGCAACACCAAGGCTATCTAACTGACCAAAATCTGTAAGACCAATACCAACACCCGTTCGCATGCCTTTAAAGCGTTGTGCCCATTCTTGAGGATTGTTTGCGTGATCTCTCCCAAAATTGAGCATTAGTTGTTTATGGATTCCAGTTTCAGGAAAATCTTCGTTTGATGGAAACGTCTTCCCAAGCAATAGCTCTGGGGTAATGAAAATAGCCTTTGTCTTCCAGGAAACATCCTCCTGTGCTTGTAATGACGCAACAGCTAGAAATAAAAAGAGGTAGGTTAGTTTTTGCATTTCAGAATACAAATTAAACGATATCCATGTCATTTTTAAAATTTAATTACCTTTAAGTTTTATCAATATACTGATTGTGCTAGAAAACTTAGATTCTTTTATCACCAATATGGCGTCCATAGCTTGGGGATTACCCTTGCTTATTGTTTTAATAGGAGGCGGACTCTATTTACTAATAAGGATTCGTTTTGTGCCTTTTAGATATTTTGGGCATGCTATTGCTGTATTGCGCGGTAAGTATGATGATGATACAGCCATTGGGGAGATTAGTCATTTTCAAGCGCTTACCACAGCGCTTTCTGCTACCATAGGTATGGGGAATGTTGCTGGTGTTGCCGTAGCCATTGCTATTGGAGGCCCAGGTGCCGTTTTTTGGATGTGGGTAAGCGCAGTGATAGGAATGTCTACCAAGTTCTTTACGGCCACCTTGGCGGTACTTTATAGAGGTAAAGATGATAGCGGTGCTATTCAAGGGGGGCCTATGTATGTCATCATGGAAGGTTTAGGTTCTTCATGGAAGTTCCTTGCTGTCTTTTTTAGTGTCGCTGGATTAGTAGGAGCATTGCCGGTTTTTAATGTTAATCAGCTCACACAGGCTTTAAACGATATTATCATCAAACCAGCAGGTTTGTTTACAGGGTTTCAGAGTAATTTGGTTATTGGGATTGTCTTGGCTTTAATTACTGGGGTGGTTATTCTTGGTGGCTTATCTCGAATTAGTAAAACGGCCAGTAAATTGGTACCTGCTATGGTTGTTTTATATTTGGTGATGGTGGCTATTATTTTGATAAGCAACAGTGCAGAAGTACCCAGATACTTTTCTTTAATTTTTACCGATGCGTTTTCTGCATCTTTTTATAAGGGTGATGCTTTTATGGGGGGTGTTGTGGGTGGTCTCATTTTATTGGGGATACGTCGCGGAGCTTTTTCTAATGAAGCAGGAATTGGCACGGCACCTATGGCGCATGGTGCTGCAAAAACCAACGAACCCGTTAGAGAAGGTTTGGTTGCTATGTTGGGACCTGCAATAGACACACTATTAATATGTACACTAACTGCATTGGCAATTTTAGTAACAGGCGTTTGGCAAGAAACCCAAGACAGTGGTGTAACACTTACGGTAAATGCCTTTGAATCTAGTATGAATGTTTATGGTAAATATGCATTACTATTGTGTATCGCAGTGTTTAGTATTTCCTCTTTATTCTCATATTCATATTATGGAACTAAGTGTATGAGTTTCTTGTTTGGAACCGCCTATAAAAAATACTATAATTATGTCTACCTAGCTAGTGTCATTGTAGGAGCAACCACGTCTTTAAGTATGATGATAAACTTAATCGATACGTTTTTTGCCTTTATGGCTATTCCTACCATGATTAGTACTGTGCTTTTAGCCCCTAAAGTAATAGCGGCTTCAAAACAATATTTTAAAAAAATGAAAACGTAGTTTTTCTGATATGTTTTTCATTTTATAATAAAAAAAAGCCACGCTTTCAAGCGTGGCTTTTTTTTGTAAAAATTTAAAATTTATTTAAAATAGCTAAATGTTTCTCCTTCTTCTATTTGTAATAACGTTTCGTAAATTAGTTTTATGACGTTTTCAACATCATCTCTATGAACCATTTCAACCGTGGTATGCATATAACGCAATGGCAATGAAATAAGAGCAGAAGCTACACCGCTGCCACTATATGCAAAGGCATCGGTATCGGTGCCTGTAGCACGTGATAATGCCGCTCTTTGAAATGGAATTTTGTTTTTCTCAGCCGTTTCTGTTATTAAGTCACGTAGTTTTTGTTGTACAGCAGGTGCGTAAGCAATAACAGGTCCTTTACCCATTTCTATATGTCCTTCTGTTTTCATTTCTATCATAGGTGTGCTAGTATCATGTGTTACATCTGTCACAATAGCTACATCAGGTTTGATGCGCTCTGCAATCATTTCTGCCCCACGCAACCCTATTTCTTCTTGGACACTATTTGTAATGTATAAACCAAAAGGGAGTGTCTTTTTATTCTCTTTTAAAAGTCTAGCTACTTCAGCAATCATAAAACCACCCATGCGGTTGTCCAAAGCGCGACATACAAACTTGTCTTTATTAAGGATATGGAATTCGTCTGGGTAGGTAATTACACAGCCAACATGAACCCCCATTTTTTCTACTTCTTTTTTATCCTTTGCACCTATATCTATGAAAATATTATTTGGTTTTGGTGCTTCTTCTTTGGCTTTATTACGCGTATGTATGGCAGGCCAGCCAAATACGCCTTTTACAATTCCTTTTTTAGTGTGTATGTTTACTATTTTAGAAGGGGCAATTTGATGATCACTTCCTCCATTTCGTACCACATATATTAAACCAGTATCACTAATATAATTAACGTACCAAGAAATCTCATCTGCATGTCCTTCTATCACGACTTTATACGTCGCTTCTGGGTTAATAACTGCAACAGCGGTTCCATAGGTGTCTGTTATAAATTCATCTACGTAGGGACTAAGATAGTCCATCCAAAGCTTTTGTCCATCCCATTCATATCCTGTAGGAGCAGCATTATTTAAATATTCTTCCAGGAAGGTTAATGATTTTTTATTTAATATTGATTTTGCCATTAAGACTATATTTTAATTTGAATCTCAAAATTAGAGAATTAATAATGAAGTCTACACCATCAATTTATTATTTTTGGAATGATTTTAGTAAAGACTTTAGTACCATTGCAATCTTATTTAAATGAAATTGACAAACTATATATATATATGTATCCTTTTTTTTGGTGGTGTTTTACAAGCACAAATTCCAAAAGAATATAAAATACAAGAAAAAGACAGTGTAGAAACCTACTATTATATCATAGAAGGTGATACGATTCCAAGAGAATATATAGATCTTGATGAAGTCGTCTTATTAAATAAATTAGAATTCAACAATACCAAAGATAGACGTCGCTACCTTATATTAAGACGTAAAACAAGAAAAGTCTATCCTTATGCTAAGCTTGCTTCAGAAAGACTCACTACGATGACCGAGCGACTTAAAACGATAGAGAAGAAAAGTCTTCGTAGAAAGTACACTAGGCGTATCCAAAAATACATAGAAGGGGAATTTTCAGAAAAACTTAAAAAGCTTACGCGTACAGAGGGG
>JBNMOX010000053.1:0-7294 GCA_051275835.1 Patiriisocius sp. | reverse complement strand
ACTACCCGGGCGGTTTTTGCGCTAACAATTCCATTTGTTTTGCCATGTCATCATAACCAAGGGGCTTCGCGGTTTGTTTACTTGTAAAAATAACAGCGAAATACGGCAGGGTATACATATCTAATATTGTGTGTGAAATTTTACTGGAAATTGTTCTGGAATATCTTCATCAGACTCTCCTAAGTTTTGCCTTAAATCAATTTCAATACCTCTTGCAATGGTAGAAATAGGCACATCATTGGCGGTTCCTTCAAAGGGGTTTTCACCCGTTCTTCCAATGCGTTCCATCGTGTGAAAAATCCAGGCTACAATAACATAAAAAGGAATAGAAAACCAAACAAACAGGCTTCCAATAAATGGTTTTGTAGCTACTATTTCAGTACCTAATTCAGCAAACTGAGGAACTAAAGCTAAAGGTAAAAGTAAAACAAACATCCACATAAAAAAATGGTTTAGTGTTGCAAATTGTCTCGGGTATGGGAAGTTTTTAATACGTTCACTTTTTCCTTGAAGTGTAAAAAATTCCTGTAAGATTCCTTCCAATTCTAGAAATGAAAACTCCCAAACAACTCCTTTTTCTTTCAATTCTTTAAGATGATGAGACTGCAAATATAAGAGAGCCGTTTGCTTGTTATTTTTACTCATAGCATATTTAAAATCATGCTCAGATATATAGGGTTTCAAATCATCTTCTAGTGAAGCATCTTTTTCGGGAGCACGCACACCCCATTCTGTATTTGTTTTATGGTTGGCAGCAGTCTCCCAAGGTTTTTCTTCACGCATGGCATGCCTTAGTGCAGTCATCCATGCAATATGCCTATAGGTAAGTGTTTTGATTTCTTTTTGAAGTTCTTGGGCTTCTAAAGGAGATTCAGCATATTGATTATTAACCATGTCTTGAATATACATTCCAAAAGTTCTTGACGTATTTACAATGCCTCCCCAGATTTTACGGGCCTCCCATATTCTGTCATAGGCTGCATTGTTCTGAAAACCAATAACAAAAGCTACGGCAGTACCAATAAGTGCTAAGGGTGTCCATGGTATTTTTAACCATGTTAGGTCAAAAAAATAATAGGCTGCAACAACTGCAGTAATAATCAAAAAAAACAATAGCGTCTCAAAACGAGTCCATACTGCCATCTCAAAGGCTGTATATTTTTTCTTTATATGCATACATCAAAGTTACAGAAACTGTAGTAATAAAAACTACGCTATTTTTTTCCTCAATAACTGTTTGTAAATAGTATTCACAGCCCAATTACCTAGTGGGAAATAAACAGCAAAAAAAAGTGCCATGCCTAGTGCAAAATTTTGGGGATTAAAAAATTGGTCTAAGATACTATTTGGATACGCATAACTTGTCTGTAAGGCATAACCCAAGAACTCTAAAATCCCCATGGCAACTAATCCATAGGCATATTGATCAAAAAAAGAGCGTCCTCTTAATAGGATAGAAATAGGAATCATATACAACCCATAACAAGTAAATACCTGCCACCAATAGGTAAATTTGGCTATTTCTGCCCACTCGCCAAATGCATTCATAGCAAATCCGAAGGGTATGTATACTAGTAGATAGGTGAAATATAAACCAGAAGAAGTGGTTTTTAGTTTTTGAATAAAAGGAGCTAACATAGGTGTTTTTTCAATGGGTCAAGAATAGGTGTTGAACAAATTATTTGATGGCTTTGGTTTTAAAGTTCTCTTTATAAATTCCTAAAGTAAGGTTCCCTTTGGCATTCATGTGCGCACGATACATCCCTGCAGTATTAAAGTCCATAGACACGTTTCCCTTTTGATCTATAGAGACAACACCTCCGGTTCCGCCAAGCTTAGTTAGCTTGTTTTGAATCACTTCATGGGTAGCCTCTTGCAAAGAGATTCCTTTATATTCCATCATGGCACTAATATCATAGGACACTAGGCCTCTCATAAAATATTCTCCCCATCCTGTAGCCGATACCGCACAGGTTGCATTATTGGCATAGGTGCCCGCTCCTATAATAGGCGCATCTCCAACTCTATTCCAACGTTTGTTTGTCATACCGCCTGTGGAGGTTCCGGCGGCCAAATTTCCATCTTTATCTAATGCAGCACAACCTACTGTACCAAATTTAGCATCTTGAATAAAAGGGTCATGAAAAGCTATATTAGCTAATTTTTTGGAGCTTGTTTCTTTTTTTTCTTTCTCAATAGCGCGTTGTAAAGATTTGTATCTTCTCTCTGTGTAAAAGTAGGAGGGATCTACAGTTTCTATACCCCTACTTTTTGCAAACACCTCGGCACCTTGTCCAGTTAACAATACGTGATTGCTATGATTCATAACCTCAACAGCTAAATGTATTGGATTCTTAATGGTACGAACCCCAGCTACAGCACCAGCGTTTAATGTAGCACCATCCATTACAGAAGCATCTAGCTCATTAACTCCCTCATTTGTAAACACAGCGCCTTTACCAGCATTAAATAAAGGAGAGTCCTCCATAATATTAATAGTGGCCGTAACAGCATCCATAGCAGTACCTCCATTTTCTAAAATTGTGTGACCTACTGTAATCGCTTCGGTGAGTTTTTGTTTGTATGCCACTTCTAATGAATCGCTCATATTTTCCTTACGAATCGTTCCTGCTCCTCCATGAATGACAATTCCGAAGGTTTGAATGTGCATTTCATCGGATTCTTGGACACCACTTGTAGGAATTATCGTTTTTAGTGTTGATTTTTTGTTTAAATCACAGCTTAAAAGCGTTGAAAATCCGATTAAAAGTGTTAAAGTCTGAATTTTTTTCATTTTTTTATAAGATATGTTGTATGTCGATGAATTCTTTATTCATAGGAGTTATTGTAGGAATTATCGCTGTTTATTTCTCCTTTAAGGGGGTTAATCATCGTTAAAAAGCAATAAAATCCTGTTAAAGTGTATTTTGAGCACAATATTATTTTATATTTGAACCAACATCAAGTACTAATTTGATGACCCCGAAATTATGAAATTACTAAAAACTATCCTACTCGCTATTATTTTAATACTATCATTAGCTTCTTGCTCTACAGAAGAAAATGCAACAGACATTGCAACAGATTACACCATAGACCTAAACCTTGCCAACGAAACAGATTGGGAAATGGCAGACGAAGTTTTACAGCTTGTAAATGAGCACAGAGCCTCTATAGGAATGTCTGTTATTCTTAAAGACCAACAACATGCTTCTGCATATGCTGTAGATCATACAAAATATATGATGGCATTGGAAGAGATTAATCATGATAATTTTAATTACCGCACAGAAGCGCTAAAATATCAGGGAGCAGAAAAGGTGGGAGAAAATGTAGCTTTTGGCTATGATGACGCCCAGAGTGTTGTTACGGCTTGGTTAAACAGTCCAAATCATAAAAGAGCTATTGAAGGTGATTATACACATTCTGGTTTCGGTATCATACCAACAACCAGTGGTGCTTATTATTTTACACAACTTTTTTATAAGAGATAACAACAACCTACTTAGGTATACTTTAAAGACTTCAACAAGTGTTGCCTCAAGCAGTATTGTTGGAGTTCTTTTTTACATGTATTTCTGAAACATAATAACCTTATTGGATTCCGAGGATTAACATTTCAGAAAAAAAAAGCAGCCTGATTTTTACATTCCTAAATTTGATGTACTTTTATGGTATAACTAAAACGTATACACATGGCTATTCCAAAACCATTTAATTTAAACCAATGGGTGGAAGACAATAGAAGTCTTTTAAAACCCCCAGTAGGAAATAAAAATCTATATAAAGAATCTGGAGATTATATTGTTATGATTGTGGGTGGACCTAACGCTCGTAAAGATTATCACTATAATGAAACCGAAGAATTATTCTACCAATTAGAAGGTCATATTCAAGTACATATTCAAGAAGACGGCGTTAAAAAAACCATGGAATTAGGTCCTGGGGACATGTACTTGCATCCTGCCAAGGTACCTCATTCTCCAGTACGTGGTGACAACTCGATTGGGCTAGTCATAGAACGAAATAGAAAAGGCCTTACTGGAAAAGACGGCTTATTATGGTTTTGTGATAGCTGTAATGAAAAATTACATGATGTATACTTCCCACTCAATGATGTAGAGACAGACTTTTTTAAACACTTCAAAGACTTTTATGGCAGTGAAGATTTAAGAACTTGCAATACCTGTAATACTGTAATGGAGGTTGATGAGCGCTTTACAGTAGACTAATTACAACAAAATAAAATATTCAAGCAGATTAACTTTATGTTGTTTCTGCTTTTTTTTGTGGTTTTATAATATCGTATCTTCGCGCAATGGTTTGAATTCTTAAACTTTCAGTAGAAATTTTAAGAATTCAATACTTTTTATACCTAAATAATACTTCCGCTTGCGGAATAAACATATTTCCGCCTCGGCGGAAATGACAAAAAAATATAACTATGTCAACAGTAGCTAAAGACTTCGGTATGGACGAAGCATTGAAACAATTAGGCCTTAAAGCTGTAAATCAAGGTACTTCAACAGGAAATACCTGGTATCCAGGTAGTGGTGAAATCGCTTCGTATTCTCCAGTAGACGGAGCCTTGATTGGTAAAGTAACAACGACAACCAAAGGCGAATACGAGAAAGTAATCGCAACAGCGCAAGAAGCGTTTTTATCATTTAGAGCAATGCCAGCACCACAACGTGGTGAGATTGTACGTCAGTTTGGAAACAAATTACGTGAGTTAAAAGAACCTCTTGGAAAACTTGTTTCTTATGAAATGGGTAAATCATTACAAGAAGGATACGGTGAGGTTCAAGAAATGATTGATATCTGTGATTTCGCCGTTGGACTATCAAGACAATTAAACGGACAAACAATCCCTTCAGAGCGTCCAGGTCACGTAATGCGTGAGCAATGGCATTCTATAGGAATCGTAGGTATTATTTCTGCATTTAACTTTCCTGTAGCTGTCTGGGCTTGGAATACAGCATTGGCATGGGTTTGTGGTGATGTTTGTGTTTGGAAAGGAAGTGAAAAAGCACCTATGTGTTCTGTAGCTTGTCAAAATATTATCGCTTCCGTATTAAAAGACAACAACCTTCCGGAAGGTCTTTCTTCTATCATCAACGGTGATTATAAAGTAGGAGAAATGATGACGAAAGATACTAGAATCCCATTAATTTCAGCGACAGGTTCTACAAGAATGGGTCGTATCGTAGGCGCTACGGTTGCGGAACGTTTTGGAACATCTTTATTAGAATTGGGAGGTAACAACGCGATCATAATTACTCCAACGGCAGATTTAAAAGTAGTCGTGCCAGGAGCCGTTTTTGGAGCCGTGGGAACTGCAGGACAACGTTGTACGTCAACTAGAAGATTGATTATTCACGAGAGTGTTTACAATAAAGTAAGAGATGCCATCGTTGGTGCATATAAGCAGATTGTTATTGGAAATCCATTGGATGAGAACAATCACGTAGGTCCATTAATAGATACAGATGCCGTAAATACATACTTAGCTGCCATTGAAAAAGCAACATCTGAAGGCGGAAACGTACTGGTCGAAGGTGGTGTTTTAGAAGGTGTAGGATTCGAAAGTGGTTGCTACGTAAAGCCAGCAATTATAGAAGCTAAGAACAGTTATGAAATCGTTCAGCATGAAACATTTGCACCTATTCTTTATTTAATGAAGTATACAGGTGAAGTTGAAAACGCAATTGGGATGCAAAACGGAGTAGCACAAGGATTATCTTCTGCTATCATGACGAATGAATTGAAGGAAGCTGAGAAGTTTTTATCATTCGCAGGTTCAGATTGTGGTATTGCTAATGTAAATATTGGTACAAGTGGTGCTGAGATAGGCGGTGCTTTTGGTGGTGAGAAAGAAACAGGTGGAGGACGCGAAAGTGGTTCAGATGCTTGGAAAGTATATATGAGAAGGCAGACCAATACTGTAAACTATTCAGACGAACTTCCATTAGCTCAAGGAATTAAGTTTGACTTATAGTAGAACATGTTCTACATTTTATTGAGATTAAGAAAAACAAATGTTTAGTCCTACAGAATCGATTCCGGTTTTTTAGGACTGAACAATTGTTATAACAATAAAACGCTATGAAAAAATTTGCATTTATTTGTTTACTTACGACTCTTCTAGCTTGTGACACCAGTGATGATCCTGGTGATCTTATCACAAACTGTACTGAGGAATTTGTATTTGGACTATCCATACAGGTGCGTGATGCAAATACCAATAATATCATTTTACAAAATGTGAGTGTCATTGCCGTAGATGGCGACTATACAGAGGAGCTTGATTTTAATTTTGATACATTTTTAGGCGCTGGAGAAAGAGCTGGGAATTACGTATTAACGGTAAGCGCAGAAGGGTATCAAACCCAAATTACAGATCCTATTGCTGTTGGTGCAGACGAATGCCATGTTATTACCCAACAACGAGATGTTTTATTAAATCTTAATTAATTACGCCCTTTCTCTTCTGGGTACAAGGTATAGACAGGATCACTTTGCCAGAATTTTTTTGTTGCTATATCTAGCACAGACAAACAACCCTTGAATGCTGCTCCTGTATCAATATTCCAAACATTTGCATATTGAGTAGGCACTGTTTCCCCTACTCGTGTCGTTGGAGTATGCCCTATATACATTTCTTTAAACTGTAACAATCGTTGTGGATATCGATCACTTTTTTTTGAAAGTGTCGGGTCCAAACTACATGCTGTTTCCCATAAGGTTCTATCCCAATACACCAAATTAGGGTAAAACTCATATCTAGGGCCTGCTTGATGTGTAAATCCAGCATGTACAAACAACCTGTTTTGAGTATCTACATGATAATTTTGTAGCGCTTCAAAAAATGAAATATGCGCCTTTTTCATCTCTTCTGAAATTTCCTGATAACTCTTCATTGTAGCATCTCCACCATGTTGCAACCACATAGGATTGGTGTCGTTTTTAGTCAAATAACGGTGTACGAGATAATCGTGATTTCCTCGTATAAAGACACAAGAATGGGTATTGCTTTTTGCAATTAAAAATGAAACAACCGCTGCAGATTCACTCCAGCCATCTCCATAATCTCCCAAAAAAACAAGGGTGTCTTCTTCTGAAATATTTGCACGTTTCCATACCTGCTCTAAGGCTTTCAAACCACCATGAATATCACCTATAACCAATGTTCTTTTTGAAGCAATCATTATGCATTGTATTTAAGTTTCCGAAGAATTCTAACCGACTCTTTAAAAGAGGCATACACATCTTTAAAAGGTTTTATGAGTGGCTT
>JBNMOX010000052.1:0-7367 GCA_051275835.1 Patiriisocius sp. | reverse complement strand
CTGTCGTACCATTTCTTTTTTGGCATCTTTAAGAAGCAGCAGTTTAAAGAGTTCAACAGTGGCTAGTGCATCTCCTTGAGCACGGTGTCTATCTGTTATTGGGATGCCTAGAGAATGTACCAGCTTTCCAAGGCTATAGGAAGGCATGTCTGGTATCAATTGCTTTGATAATTCTACAGTACACAAGGTTTCTTTATCGAAATTATAACCCAATCTATCAAATTCTGTAGTCAGAATTCTATTGTCAAATTGTGCATTATGGGCCACTAAAATTGCGTCATCTGTGATTTCTATGATTCGTTTGGCAACTTCGTGAAATTTGGGTGCATTTTTTAGCATCCCATTATTAATGCCTGTAAGATTTACCACAAAGGGTTGAATAGGGCGCTCTGGATTTACCAAACTTGCAAATTGGTCTACAACTTTATCACCATCAAAACGATAGATTGCAATTTCTGTGATGCCTTCTTCATTATACTTCCCTCCGGTAGTTTCTATGTCTAAAATTGCGTATTCCAATAGGTATTTACTTTTTATAATTTCTATGGCCAAAAATTGAACTTCCAATACGTACCATAGTACTGCCATGTTCTATGGCAAGTTTATAATCACCACTCATGCCCATGCTTAGAACGTTTAATTTTGGGTGTGTATTTTTAAAATCTTCAAAAATGGAACTTAGTTTCTTGAATTCAGTTTCTACTTGACTTTTGTCTTCAGTGAACGTTGACATTCCCATCAATCCAATAATAGCTACGTGCGGTAATGTTGCTGCTATTTCTGAAGCTAATAATTCGTTAGCATCATTTTCATGCATTCCAAATTTGCTATCTTCTTCGGCTATTTTTATTTGCAACAAACAATAAATAATTCTATCATGTTTGGCAGCTTGTTTGTTAATTTCTCGTAATAATTTTATACTGTCAACGGCATGAACGAGATGCACAAAAGGGGCCATGTATTTTACCTTATTGGTTTGCACGTGTCCAATCATGTGCCATTCAATATCTTTGGGCATTTCTTCCCATTTGCTAGCCATTTCTTGAATTTTATTCTCGCCGAATATACGTTGCCCCCCCTGGTAAGCTTCCATTAGGTCGCTTACAGGTTTGGTTTTAGAAACAGCAACTAGGCTAACATGATTAGGAAGCGCTTCTTTATATTTTTTAATGTTTTCTGAAATACTCATGTAAATACCCTATCGTTATTTTTATTGTTTTTTAGATTACCCAGATCAATAGAATTAAAATTCATAAATTGTTATTCCACTTCGTAATTTAGGCTCTATATAGGTGCTTTTTGGAGGCATTTTTAAGCCCTCATCTGCTATTTGTTTCATTTCTTCTGTGGTTACAGGAAGCATTCCAAAGCCAACAGCAAAGTCGACTTTATCAACAACTGTTTTTACATAGGCCATGTCTTTTTTGCCATCTGCGTATGCTATACGGGTATCATTGCGTACATCTTTTATTCCAAGAATAGGGTTTAGTACTAATTTGTATAAAATATGCGTATCTAATGCATCAAGAGAGTTATGTATTTCATAATAATCTTTACGCAAGTACAGCGAGTAAAAGTCGCCATCTAGATACATACTAAAATGATGTTTTTTGGAGGGTTTGTAAAAATTTTGTTCTCTATTTTCAATTCTAAACCATTCATCCAGCTGCACTAAAAAATCATCTTTACTCAGGCCATTAAGGTCTTTGATTAGTCTGTTGAATTCATAAATTTTTAAATCACTTTCAGGAATAAGATAGCTCATAAAGTAATTGTAAGGTTCTTCTCCTGTATGCTGTTCATTTTCATCTTGCATTTTTTGCGACAATAAATAGGAAGAAGAACTTCTATGGTGTCCATCTGCAATATAGATATTAGGCATACTATTAAATGCTTCTGAAATTTCAGAAATTAACCCGCTTTCACTTAGGGGCCATACATAATGAGTGTCCTTGTAAGTTGTCGTAAATTCATATTCGGCTCTAGTCTCCATGACCGATTTAATTATAAGAGATAAGCCCTCATGATCTGGATAAGTGAGTAGTACAGGTTCTGCATTAAAACCTACTGTTTTAAGATACTTTACAAAGATTTTCTCTTTGTATTCTAGGGTGTCTTCGTGTTTTTTAATGATGTCTCTTTCATAGTCTTGCGTGCTTGCCGCTGCTATAATGCCTTTAAATTCAAGGCCGTCACGGTTTACTATCTTATAGACATAAAAGGAAGGTGTTTCTTCTTGCATGAAAACACCATCTTCTTTAAATTCTTGATATCTATTACGTACTAATTTATACCTTTTTTTCCCACTTGTTACTTGCGAATACTTGTAACCAGGATTCACAATATGTAAAAACGAAAATGGGTTATCCCTTAATCGTGCATCCCTTTGTTCAGGTGTGTACATATCATATGACCTAGCAGCAATAAGGCTTACCTTATCTCTCGTAGGACGTACTGCTTTGAATGGGATTATTTTTGCCATTAATTTAGTATTCAGTGTTCAGTAGCAGTATTTATTCTTTTTTAACTCCAAAATTCTCTGGGTTTTTAATCATAAAATTGATCAACGTACCAACTTCTTGACTTTTAGAATTTAAGGTTTCAACGTCTACTTCTTATTTGTAATTACATTTAAATACAAACTCTAACCAAGTTTGTGTTTCAGAATTTTCAGCATCACTATCTGTTAATTTGCTTTTAAAATTTTTTGGATACTCTCTTTTTCTGTATGCTTCAGCAATATTCGTATTTACACTTCTTGATGACCTTCTTATTGGATCTGTGAACGAGTATTTTTCTTCCTTCGGAAATGTTATTGAAATTTCAAATATTTCCATAGCTGCATCAAATGCCTTTTTATATGCTAAAAGGTCTTGAAATTTTATATTATTTTTTTACTGAATACCGCTATGGAACACTGATTACTATTTATGTAAACATCTTCGCTACATCAACTGCTTTTCTGTTTTCGCTATAATCATAAAAGCCTTCTCCGCTTTTAGCGCCACGTTTTCCAGCCATGACCATATTTACTAATAGTGGGCAAGGGGCATATTTTGGATTTTTAAACCCATCATACATCACATTTAAAATAGAAAGACACACATCAAGACCAATAAAATCTGCTAAGGCCAATGGACCCATTGGATGTGCCATACCTAACATCATAACAGTGTCTATTTCTTTTACACCTGCCACGCCGTTAAAAAGTGTTTCAATAGCCTCATTAATCATAGGCATTAGAATACGGTTGGCTACAAAACCTGGGTAATCATTTACCTCTACAGGAATTTTTCCTAATTTTTTTGAAATTTCTTCAACTGTTTTATAAGTTTCATTACTCGTGCTGTATCCTTTAATGATTTCTACCAATTTCATGATAGGTACTGGATTCATAAAATGCATTCCAATAACCATTTCTGGTCTTGACGTTACAGCAGCAATTTCGGTAATCGAAATCGATGAAGTATTACTTGCTAATATGGTATCAGATGGACAAAAAGAGTCTAAATCTCTAAAAATCTTCAATTTTAAGTCAAGGTTTTCTGTTGCTGCCTCTACGACCAAACCGGCGAATTCAACACCTGATTTTAAATCGGTACAGGTGGTGATGTTTTTTAGGGTACGTTGTTTGTCTTCCTCACTAATTTTTTCTTTGGCAACCATACGGTCTAAGTTTTTGGCAATAGTTGCCATACCACGATCCAAAGAGGCTTGAGAAATATCAATTAATTGTACTTTATAGTCTTTTTGTGCAAAGGTGTGGGCAATTCCGTTACCCATGGTTCCCGCTCCAATTACTGCTATGTTTTTCATGAAATATATTTATTAATCATTTCCGTTTAGACGGAAACCTTATTGGCATTCTTTTGTTTAATTATAACATCTTAAAATTTTCAATAATCAACATGGCAACACGTAATGCTTCTGCCCCTTGTGTTAATGAAACTTCTGGGACTCTATCATGAGCAATAGCATCTGCAAAACTCTCTAGCTCATCGAGTATAGCATTATTAGCTGGCACATCAGGATTATCAAAATAGATTTGTTTTTTCACACCTTCTGCATTGGTCAATACCATGGCAAAATCATCTGGTGTTTTTGGTGCATCTTTCATTTTTACAACCTCGCATTTTTTCTCTAAGAAATCTACAGAAATATAAGCGTCTTTCTGGAAAAAACGTGCCTTACGCATTTTCTTCATAGAAATACGACTGGCCGTTAAATTAGCAACACATCCATTTTCAAACTCGATACGGGCATTGGCAATATCTGGAGTTTCACTAATAACAGAAACACCACTAGCATGTACTTTTTTAACATCGCTTTTAACAACGCTTAAAATAGCATCTATATCATGGATCATTAAATCAAGTACCACAGAAACATCTGTGCCACGCGGATTAAATTCTGCCAATCTGTGTGCTTCAATAAACATGGGTTTGTCAATCATATGATTAACAGCCATAAATGCCGGATTAAAACGTTCTACTTGTCCTACTTGTCCACGAACGCCGTGCTTTTTTGCTAAATCTCTTATGGTATCTGCTTCTTCAACAGTGTGTGTTATAGGTTTTTCTATAAATAAATGCTTTCCAGCTTTTATTACTTTTTCTGCACAATCGTAGTGGTAAATGGTAGGGGTTACTACATCCACCATATCACAGGCTTCAATAAGTGAATCCATAGAAGAGAAACGTTTGTAACCAAATTCAATTTCAATGGCTTTTGCAGCTTCTTGATTGGCGTCAAAAAAACCAACCAATTCATACTTGGTTGATTGTTGTAGTAATTTTAAATGTATTTTTCCTAAGTGTCCTGCACCTAGAACTCCTGCTTTTAACATGGGCATTCTATTTTATACAAATGTAACGGTTTGAAGGGAGGTTTAAAAGGAGAAATACCGCGTTTTGTTCTAATATGCTAGAAATATATTCGTCTTGAAGTTTCCGAAGAAACTATATTAATTCTTCTATGGTTTTTTGCAAGGATTTTATTTTATCACGCAATTTGGCAGCCATCATAAAATCTAATTCTTTGGCAGATTTTTCCATTGCTTTTCTAGTGTCTCTAATCTTCTTTTCTAACTGTGGTTTTGTTAAGTATTGTCCTTCTGGTTCAGCTGCTGCTAAAGAATCTTTTGTTTCAAAAGCATAGGCTTCTTGTTTTGATTTGGTCAACGAATTTTCAAAACTCTTTTTAATGGCGCTAGGGGTAATGCCATGTTCTTTGTTGTGTGCCATTTGTCTGCTTCGACGGTATTCAGTTCCGTCTATCGTTTTTTGCATGCTTTTCGTTATTTTATCTGCATACAGAATAGCTCTCCCGTTTAAATTACGTGCGGCACGACCTACTGTTTGCGTAAGGGAACGGGCACTTCGCAAAAACCCTTCTTTGTCTGCGTCTAAAATGGCAACCAAAGATACCTCCGGTAAATCAAGTCCTTCACGTAATAAGTTAACACCTACCAATACATCAAATAAACCCAAACGTAAATCTTGCATGATTTCTACTCGCTCCAAGGTATCTACGTCACTATGGATATAACGACAACGGATATTTATACGGTCCATATATTTGGTGAGTTCTTCTGCCATGCGTTTGGTTAATGTAGTCACCAAAACACGTTCGTCTAATTCGATACGTTTGTGAATTTCTTCAAGTAAATCGTCTATCTGGTTAAGACTAGGACGGACTTCTATAGGTGGATCTAATAGCCCTGTAGGTCTAATTATTTGTTCAACAAAGACACCTCCTGTTTTTTCTAGTTCATAATCTGCAGGCGTAGCACTTACATAGATAACTTGGTTTTGCATAGCCTCAAACTCTTCAAATTTTAGTGGTCTGTTGTCCATAGCTGCAGGAAGTCTAAAGCCATATTCTACCAGATTTTCTTTACGAGATCTATCACCACCATACATGGCACCTACTTGTGGAATACTTACATGACTTTCATCTACAATCATTAAAAAGTCATCTGGAAAAAAATCGAGTAGACAGAAAGGACGTGTTCCTGGAAGGCGTCCGTCTAAATACCGAGAATAGTTCTCAATCCCGCTACAATAGCCTAGTTCTCGTATCATTTCGAGATCAAAATTGGTTCGCTCCTCAAGTCGTTTTGCCTCTAGGTGTTTTCCTATTTCTTTAAAATAATCTATTTGTTTGACGAGGTCATCTTGCACTTCTCTTATGGCACCCTGCAAGACATCTGGGGATGTCACAAACATATTAGCCGGATAAATATTAAGATGTTCGTATTTTTCAATCACATCGTTATTTAATGGATTGAAGGCTTCAATTTCTTCTACTTCGTCTCCGAAAAAGTGAATTCTAAATGCATTATCTGCATAACCAGGAAACACATCAACGGTGTCTCCTTTGATACGAAAACGACCATGGTTGAAATCTGTTTCGGTTCTAGAGTACAATCCTTGTACAAGTTGGTGTAGTAGTTTTGTTCTAGAAATAAGCTGCCCTTTTTTTAAGGATATAACGTTTTTCTGAAATTCTACAGGGTTTCCAATACCATAGAGGCAAGATACAGAGGCGACCACAATCACATCACGTCGACCCGAAAGTAGGGAAGAAGTTGTGCTTAAACGCATGACTTCAATTTCTTCGTTGATCGACAGATCTTTTTCTATGTAAACACCACTAGATGGAATAAAAGCTTCTGGCTGATAATAATCATAATAGGATACAAAATACTCTACTGCGTTGTTTGGGAAAAATTGTTTAAACTCTGTATACAGCTGTGCTGCTAAGGTTTTATTATGTGCTAAAACCAGTGTTGGCTTTTCTACCTCTTGAATAACATTGGCAACTGTAAAGGTTTTACCACTCCCAGTTACTCCTAAAAGCGTTTGGTATTGTTCATTGGAGTTAATGCCTTCTACAAGGGATTTAATAGCTTCGGGCTGATCGCCGGCTGGTTTAAATTTTGAAACAATATTGAATTTCATATACGAACAAAAATAGCCAATTTATGGTCATCAATTCCTTAAAAATAGCTCAAAGATATCATGCTAGGATCTTTCATATTAATACAATTTATAGAACAGTTTAAAACCAAGTGTTGCATTGAATCCTAAAGTTCTTCCTTCAATACGATAGTAGGGATTCCAAAACCAATCATCATTTTCATAGAAATCACCATTACTACTAACTGGGTTTTGAATATTTGTAAATAGATTCTCTTTTACACGAAATCCAACACCTGTAAATACGTTTATTCCAACTCTATTAGCATGTCCAAAAGGAATAAACACGCCAAATTTGAAGTGTGCGCCATATTTTTTACGTTGATAATCTGCTCGGTCATATCGTACCTGTTCATTGGTGTCTACTAGGTCATAGTAGTCGTAAAA
>JBNMOX010000051.1:0-7482 GCA_051275835.1 Patiriisocius sp. | reverse complement strand
AGGAGACCATGATTTTGCGTAATTATACGATACCGCAGCACCTCCGTCATTGGCAATAATCATATTGTTGCTGTTGTTTGGGTTGATCCAAAGATCATGGTAATCTCCATGTGTACCCGTTATTGTTGACCAGGTTTTACCGCCATCGATAGAGCGTTGTGCACTGGCGTTGAGTACATATATTTTCTCGGCATCATTAGGATCGATAAACAACTCGATATAATACCAAGCTCTTTGAATTAGACTATGGTCTGAAGAGACTTTAGACCAGGATTCCCCTGCATTATTAGAAACGAATAATCCACCCAATTCCTTATCGGAATCACTTTCAACTAAAGCATATACTTTATCAGAATTTGAGCGACTCACAGCAATAGCCATCTTTCCTTTCTCTTTAGGCAAGCCTTCATGAATTGTATTCCACGTTTCTCCTCCATCTGTAGTTTTGTATAGACCACTTCCTACACCTCCACTGATAACTTTCCATGGCAAGCGCTGGTGTTCCCACATCGCAGCATACATGACTAAAGGGTTATTAGCGTCCATTGATAATTCAGAAGCTCCTGTTAGATCATTTACATAAAGTACTTTAGTCCAATTGTCACCACCATCTACTGATTTAAAAACACCTCTATCTTTATTAGGGCCATACAATGCTCCTTGTGCAGCTACAAAAAGGATATCTGGGTTTTTTGGGTGTATTACTATTCTTGATATATGCTGCGTCGCCTTTAGACCCACATCAGTCCAAGTTTTACCTACATCAGTAGATTTATATACCCCATCTCCATAAGAGGTCATTACGGCTCTAGGAGCATGCTCACCCATCCCCACATATACGATGTTTGGGTCACTTTCAGAAACGGCTACGGCTCCAACAGAACTGGTTTTAAAATATCCATCTGAAATATTTTTCCAGAGCTGACCACCATCTTCCGTTTTCCAAAGCCCTCCACCGGTATTCCCCATAAAGTAAGTCATCGGATCTTCTACCACACCAGATGCGGCAACAGACCTACCGCCTCTAAAAGGGCCAATATTTCTATACTTAACCGATTCAAAAATTGAATCTATGGTTTGTGAGAAGGTTGCTGTAGTTATAAACAATACTAGTAAAGAAAGCGTAAATTTTTTCATAGTCTTCATTTTAGGTGTAGCCCGGTTTGCTTAAATATATACATTTATATTGATTCGGTTAAAAGAAAAAGAGCCCGCGGAAAATCCAGCTACAAAAAAGCATCATTCCTTTTTATTCAAAGCCATTCAGCTATACGGTATATAACATTAGGGAATGTTGCTTTCCTCGCAAATCTACCTTACCAATTTCTCTAGGCTTAAACACATTAGGCAAAGATCCTAATCCATCAAGCAGGTTCTTAGAAATCAAAATATTTACACCTAGCTCATTACATTTGGACTGAATGCGTGCTGCAGTATTGAGTACATCACCTGAATATGCAATGTCTCTTTTTACTACACCTATTTCACCCACCATGACAAAACCAAAGTGTAATCCAGCTTTAAATTCAGGGATGATACCATCATACTTTTCCTTATAATAGGAGGCATTATCCAATAATCGCTGCTTTATATCAAAGAAGCATTGCAGACAATTAGCATCCAATATTCCGGTATTTTTTTTCCAAGTTATTACGATCTCATCACCCACATACTGATAGATCTCACCATTTGATTTCAAAATACTTGAAGTAGCATCTCTAAAAACATCTTTGAGAAAATTGAAATATCTGCTTTCTCCTAATTTTTCTGCGATGGTTGTTGCTCCGCGAAGGTCCAAAAACATAAAAATGCGCTCTTCCCGTTTTGGATGAAAGTACTTACCAAGTAAGAAGGATATGAACACGCCTGGGCCATATTTATCATTTACCAACAATGCAATAAGTGTAAAAATGACCATTGCGAGCCACGCAAAATAATTTAGAATCAATGAAAGAGACATTATCTGCGACCCTAGCTCTGTCCATGAATGTGAGTCAATAAGTGAACTGCCTAATTGAGTTTCTGGAGAAAATAATTCTGTCAATACATTTACCAAAAAGAAAAGAACGGTATACGACCAAAAAATATTTAGCAGTGACCAACCATAGGATTTAGTTCTAAGCCAGTTTTCCCAAAAAAACACAAGAAGGATTCCGCCGAGGAGGCCTGCTATAATTCCCATAAATATAGTACTCAATAAAAAATCAACAGGATTCAGATTTAAAAAGTCAACGTTAAAATCAATCAATGTTAGATACCCTACAAAAAACTGAAAAACAGCAAACAGAGTCCAGAATAAAGTGATCCAAATTATTTTTTCAATTTGACTTTTGACCTTGTATTTGAGTGATCTAATTTTCATTATTAAGGTTTTTAATTATTGATCATATGTATTCATTAATTCTAATTGCTTCATTCTTGTTATACCATATCTTGGTTTATACCAATTCATGTGCTTTAAAAATGCTAAGGTTTTTCAGTATATACTTTACTATTGCTACGATTGTTTGAAATAGCGCCGTAGAATTTATTAAAAATAAGGCAGGCCGTTAAATCTCCAGTTACATTGACTGCTGTTCTAAACATTCCCAAAATACGGTCTATCCCAATTATAACAATTAAACCATCAATAGGAATTCCTGCACTCTGTAATACGGATGCAAGGATACTAACACCCCCTCCTGGAATAGCAGGTGTGCCTATGGAAGCCGCTACCACAGTAAAGGTAATTAAGACTAAGTTTATCAGAGATAATTCAATGCCATAAGCTTGTGCCATAAAAATGGTAGTGACACATTGAAACAGTGCCGTTCCATCCATATTAATGGTGGCTCCAACTGGAATAACAAAATCGCTAATAGTAGAGGACACCCCTAGTTTCTCATCTGCTGTTTTCATCGAAATTGGCATAACAGCTGCAGAACTAGCGGTTGAAAATGCTAATAGTTGGGGTTCTCGTATCGCTCGTAAAAAATGTAGCGGGTTTTTCTTTACAATAAATAAAACCAGCAATAAATAAAAAATCATTAAAACGATCAATCCTGTTATAACCACGACCATATAGTAACCCAAACCGAGGAATATATCAATGCCTGTTCTGGATAATAAAGCGGCCATTAGCCCAAATACCGCATAAGGCACAAGAATCATTGCCCATGACACTACAATCATGCAAATATTTGAATGGCTTCCGTAAAACGAATGATGGGTCTCGCTGTTTCATTATGTAATTGGGTAATAGCGACACCAATTATAATGGTGAAAATAACAACACCCAGCATTTCGCCCATCAAGATTGATTCCAAGGGATTATTCGGGATGAGATTGGAAATAGCGGTTGGAATATTTTCCATGAGATTTGGTGCTTCCGAAGGGACTATTTGTTCTCCAGTACTATTTGGGAAACCACCTAACTTAAAAATATAATGACCGGGCTTCATAATAAGGGTTACTGTCAGACCGATAATGATGGAAATAGCCGTTGTAAAAACGAAATAAAGCAGGAGCCTTAATCCAAACGTCTTAAGATTTCCTGATGTATTGCTTACAATTCCCGATATTATAGAGGCAAATATTAAGGGTATCATAATCATTTGCACTAGCCTCATAAATATTTGGCCTGGTACATCGAGCCAATTGGCTAACCAGATACTTAAGTCCCCTGAAACTAGTCCTGTAGATGGGTTAAGAAGCAATCCAAATCCAGCGCCTAAGACCAATCCAATGATTACTTTAAGCCATAAGCGACCTTTTATCAAGTGCTCTAAATGAACAGACAATGTATTAAGTGGTCTTATTTCTAACATCGTGTTATAGTGTAATTTTGTTATCCAAGGGTTTGTGTTTGGAACGTTGCGACTAAAAAGATACTACATTTTCGGTTTAGCATAGCCTCGTATTTCTACATTCTGTTCTAAACTAGATTAGCAATCAAATTTATAAGGTCTTATCGCCCTTTTTTATTCTTTAGTTTTATTAAATCTTTGACTTTTCCCGTCAATGAGTTGATGCGTCATTTTATCAAATCCAATAATCTCTCCTACACTGTCTCTCTTAAAATGAAACCATAATTCGGCATCTGTGTCAAAAAAAATATCTTTTTTGTACGCATATATTGGAATAGGCTCTTTCATTATGTTGCGTCTTACCGTTTGATATTTCAAAGTGTCATTTTCAATCACAATGTTATTCCAAAAGACCTTACTTTTCTCAAAAAGATAATCTCCAAGGTATTCTTTTTGCTCGCTAGTTGTAATTACTGTTGGCTTTAAAAATTTATTGCGCTGAACTCGTCTCTCTTTTAGGTTGTATTTGTCTCCATTTTTTAAAACATAGAATTTATTTTTCCCTGTTTCGAGTGTGTCAATTTCATTAAAATAGGGCGACCAAAATGTTCCGTCATAAATCGCAACATATTTATTACCTAGTACTTCAAATTCATTTCCTTGTACTAAAATTCCAGTGTCTTCATCTATACCAAGTCCTGATAGCTCCGGCCTAATTTTTAATAGATCAAACATATCGTATTGCCTATTTCTATAAAGATGATGTTGGTCAAAAGCGGTATTTGTAACAAATCCGAATCCAACTTCGGGAGTACTAATTATGTTGTAACCCCCATCTAAATCCCTTCCGCCTCTTGCTAAATAAGAACCTTGAATAGATGCACCTGCAGAATGTCCACCAATAATTCCGCCACGGTTTAAAACGTTTTTCAATTCCGCATGAACTTTGGTGTTTAAATAAGCATCTGCCGTTCTCCATTGTCTTCCACCTGTAAGCCAAACAGCTGTGGCTTGTTTTAAGGGCTTTACAAAGTCATCGGTATTCGCCATTAAAGGATCTCTGGTGTGCATACATTGGATATCGTTAAATCCACGAGCTTTAAATTGTCTTTTTAAAATCTTAAATTCGGGGTCATAGTCTATAGAGTTTTCATCAAATGCCGTTGGAATTATAACAAGTTTAGCAGAATCACCACCAGCTAAATCAAAAAACACCTGCCACATTTCATCTGTCATCCCACCGCCACCAATTAATAATGCTCCGTTTTTTGGCCCGATAGATTGGCTTTTATTTGCATTGGTTTTGCTTACAGAGTTTTGGCAAGAAGTGAACAAAACTAGAAGCGAAAATATTGACAGAATATGGAGAAAATTTAATGTTGATTTTCTTAATTTCATGGAGTATAAAATGTCTTTTTAAATGTGGCTAAGGGTCTCGTAAATGAACAGCAAGAGAATAACACACTACATTTCACCTTACAAGAGACCTTTATTTATTAATATTCTTTTGACGCGCTTTAGATCACTAATCTTTTATATCCCAAAAGTTGAAGCAGTTTTTAATTCGCTTTTCTAAACTCATAGGGGGTAAACTCAATAAAATCTGCCACCCTAAGTGTTAAGCCAGTAATGGTATCCTTTTCTATTTTAAATGGAATTTCAACAATCCCAAAAGTTGGATTTGAGTACGTGCATAAATAAGTGTCATTTTGTATATGTTCCAGTCTGCCTATTAATTTAGGGTGATTTGAGAAATAGATGTTTAAGGCACTATTTTCTAATTTAACTTCAATAGCTCCATAAACGTCATTAATATACTTACCTGAATATTCTTTTAGAGATAAACTGGGAATAGATTTTAGGGCTACAACTTTTTTTAATGAATCAATCCTTTTGGTTTCATCAAGCTTATCCTTTTTAAAACCTTTAAGTGATTTTTCACTATACCCTTGATATGGCAACTCCAAAAAGGCATCCCGTATTTCGTCTGTCAAATTTTGGTAAAAGTTATTTTGATCTGTGTTTGTTAATACTACAATTCCAAGGTTTTCCTCTGGAACAAAAAGTACTGACGAGAAAAAACCATCAACGCCCCCTGTATGAGAATATACTAGTTTCCCATCTCGGTCATTAATATCCAATCCCATTGCATACAAATAAAAGTGAGTTTTTTTGTTATCTCTTGTGTCTATTCCCAGAATAGATGAAGGCCTCCTAATTGCTCGAATACTTTTAGATGAAAGCACTTGTTTTCCATTGACTTTTCCATTGTTGAGCTGTGCAAAGAGCCATTTGGTCATATCTTCCGCAGAGGAACTCATACTCCCAGCCGGAGCAAGGTTATTAATATTCGCAATTGGAATTTCAACAAGGCTATTATTAATTGTAGTGTGGGGTCTTGCTGAATTTGAAATGTTTTCTAATTCATCTGCCAACATTAAAGTTCGATTCATTTTTAAAGGTATTAGAATACTATCTTTAACCGTTTCTTCCCAACTCTTATTGATAACTCTAGGTATTAATTCGCCAGCCGTTACATATGCGGCATTACAGTAACCCCATCTTGTTCGAAAACTATAAGGAGCTTCTATTAAGCTCATTCTCTGAATGACCTCTGCTCTAGAAAGTGTCGATGTCCAGGCAGTGAAATCACCTTGAAATGTTTCAAACCCAATTCTGTGAGAAAGCAAATCCACAATATTGACTTCCTTGCTAGCGAAAGTATCTTTCAAACTAAATTCAGGCATCCATTTTTGCACTTTATCATTAAAACTTAAAGCACCAGATTCTTGTAGAATTGAAAGTGTCGTTGCAGTAAAAGCCTTTGTATTGGAACCAATCATAAAAAGTGTGTTCTCATCAACAGGCGCTGAGCCATTAACCTTGGTAAACCCAAAACCTTTCATATAGACTACGGCATCATTTTTAATAATGGCAACCGACAAACCAGGTATTTGCCAATCTTTCATCCCTTGGGTAATATAGTTTTGCAAGCTATCTGTGATAAACGTTGGCAGTGCTTCCTCTTGAGCATCTGCGTTAAAACAAAAAAACAAAAGAGCTAGTGCTACTATAATTTTTATCATAATCGCTGTTTTAAAGTGCTACAAGGGATATGGTATTTGCTTAAGCACTAAGATAAGAAAAAGACGCAGCTTGAAGGGAATTCGAGAAGAATTTACGTGGTAATGATTCAACGTTATTCAGCAATGAATCATACACTTTATTTTTTTTGTTATTTAATTTTCAATGCATCGCTCCTATTTATTTATTCTTATTAATGGTATCATTTGTTATTGTTGCCTATTGTATTCAAACGTATTTGAAATGAAAAAAATAAGTATCTTGTTCCTCTTAAATCCGTATTCATGAAGTGTCCATCGATTAGATTTTTTTATATTCTCTTGATTTTTTTATTTGTGTCTTTTGGCTTAAAAGCGCAAGACACTTCAGTTAAGGTTGACAGTACTTCCATATCAAAAAAATCAATTGGCATTGGAGATATATCAGAGGAATCTGAAAAATTGGGCCAATAGCTTCTAGAGCTTAAAGAGGCCTTGGATCAGAGCCAGAGAATCCTATAAATTGATTCCATTGTTACGATGAAAACCCCTGAAATCAAAGAACTGGTGGATTCTATGTTTTTAAAAAGAGAAGACGTTTCACTTCGAGATCTTAAGGTTAGAAAAGTTGAATG
>JBNMOX010000050.1:0-7662 GCA_051275835.1 Patiriisocius sp. | reverse complement strand
GGGAAAAGTAACACCCGAACTTTCTTTTTGGTATCTGCCATTAATGGATCAATTTTAGTTGCTCCTTTAAAAATAAAGTACAGCCCAAAAAGAACTCCTATAGTGAAGTAAACAGCTAAAATTATTAAAAATATGTTGATTATTATTATCATGTGTTTATATCTATTTTTTTTGAATGGTTACATGCTGTTCGCTATGCATCATTAACTCCCCTTTTTTATTGTTTTTAAAGGAGTCGTTGCATCTTTGATTTCTCTTAGGAAATGAAATGTTACACATATTCGTTTCATTTTAAATTAAAGTTGCATCTGTAATTATTTCTAAAAGTGCTGGTCCATTATGTGCTTTTAATTGTTCTAACGCGGGGAGGAGTTCTGCTATTTTGGTGACTCTTATTCCTAGCGCCCCACAATTCTCTGCATATTTTGCGAAATTCACATTGTGTAAAGAGGTTTTCCACACATCCAATTCGGCTGCTTTTTGTTCTTTAGATATCTTACCTAATTCTGAATTGTTCAACAATACGTGCTTGATGTTCATATTGTATTTTACCAGGGTCATCATTTCGCCTAAATATTGACCAAATCCACCATCTCCTGAAACCGACCAAATAGGTCTGTCTTTACCTTGTGCTGCCCATGCTCCCATAGCTGCAGGTAATGCAAAGCCTATAGATCCTAGATACCCTGACATTAAAACAGCTTGATTTTTAGGTTCAAAATAGCGTCCAAAAGAGTAGGTGTTATTCCCTACATCTACTGCTATAACGGCATTATCTGGAACCACTTTATTCATCGCTTCAAAAACAGCAATAGAACTTAAACCAATGTCACTTTCATCTTGTAATCGGCTTGCTTTTTCTTCCTTCCAGATCGCCCAGCGTTTTGCAATTTCTGGACGTTTGTCCACTGTTTTAAGTTTTCCTGCTGTTTGTTCTTCAATAAGAGTCAATGTTTCAGAAATTTCCCCCCAAAGAGCAGCATCCACTTTATGAAATTTACTCAAGGCTGTTGGGTCGTAATCTACTTGTATGATTGGTTTTTTTGGGGTGATTCCTGTATGATTTGAAAATGAAGCTCCAAACACAATTAATAAATCACTTTCGTTCATAAACCAAGAAGCGATTGGTGTTCCGCTTCTTCCTAATACACCACAGCCTAATGCATGATGGTCAGAAATTTGGCCTTTTGCTTTAAATGTAGTTATTACTGGGCAGTTTAATTTTTCCGCGAAAGCGATAATAGCTTTCATATGAAAACGTGCTCCGTGACCCACAATTATTGCCGGCATTTTAGAGACTTTCAGCATATCAACGGCCTTTGAAACCATTTGCCTTGGCGGCGAAATATTCATCGGTGTAATTCTGCCCTCGGGAGTTTGTGCTTTTTCACTTGTTGGTTTTGGCATAAAAGCCACTTCGTCTGGAAAGGTTATATGGGATACATCTCTGTTCAATAAAGCACTTTTTATTGCTAAACTCATCAACTCGGCATGTTTTGAGTTTTGTTGTACGCTATGGTTAAAGTTTGCAACTGTTTGAAAGGCACCCACTAAATCTACTTCTTGAAATGCACCCGTTCCCATTACCTGCGTATTTACTTGTCCAGAGATAACCAACATAGGGGATCGGTCTACTTTGGCGTCCCACATTCCCGTAAACATATTGGTTGAACCAGGTCCTGCAATACCAAAACAGACTGCTGGTTTTCCGGTTAGTTTACCATATGCTGAAGCTGCAAATGCTGCTGCACCTTCATGTCGAATACCAAAAAATTGAAAGTTACCTTGTGCTTCCTGACGCATCATGGCATTAGCAACGCCTAAATTAGAATGTCCTACCATACCAAAACCGGTATCGACACCCCAGTTTACCATGGTTTCTATCATTACATCAGAAATAGTATCTTGATGTTCTTGCTCTTCTTCTATGGCTACAAAGATTTCATTTCCTTCTTCTTTTACTTCGAAAGTCTCTAGTCCATCATCGAATCCACCTGGAGACATTCCTGTGCAAGGATCATAATCCCAACCATGCCATGGACAGCGTAACATTCCGTTTTCGATAGAACCTTCTCCTAAAGGACCTCCTTGATGGGGACAGCTATTATCTAAAGCAGAAAATGTACCCTTATAATGAGTTAAACAAATACCTTGATGCCCAGCAGTAACTGTTTGAACTCGGCCTTCGGCTAATGTCTTTTTATTTTTTAGTACACTGTACCATTTTTTGGTTATTGCCATGGTTTATTTTTTTTTAAATTTTGTTTTGAATTGGTCTTGTCTAATACTTACCGCTTTATATGAATACTTGAGTAAGAATACTAGTCCTAAAAGCATTATAATAATCCCTAAAACAGTGATATAGGTGGTGCTTTTTCCAATTGCTTGAAATTGTAGCCCTCCTATTAATCCAGCAATTGCCAAACAGGCTACAGCGATATAGAATAAGACCATTGCACCGTTTAAGGTTTTTAATTGCTCCAATTTTCTTATGACGATAGCTTCATTTTTTGATTGCTCTTTTATGAGTCCGCTTAACTCATTCGTTAATGTGACCATTAAATTTGAGGTAGACAGAATTAATAAACCTATACCAGGTACTATTGTTATAGGTATATACCAGTTTTCCATTATGTTATTGAATTCCTGCGAAATTGATTCCTGTTAATAAATGCATATCTCTATCGAATGTGGATAAATCATCATGATTAAATTTGCTTACATCATTATAACCACAAGACCTAGCTACTACCTTTATTAAATCGTTTGTGGCATCAAAAAAGTTGTGTAATTGCTTTGCAGAAGAATCTATAATTAATCGACTACGTAATGATTCTTTTTGAGTAGCAATCCCAACAGGACAATTATTGCTCCCGCAAGCTCTCATTCCTAAACAACCAATGGCTTGTAATGCTGAGTTTGATACTGCAATGGCATCAGCGCCTAGCATCATTGCTTTTGCAAAATCTTCAGCAACACGAAGCCCTCCAGTGATTACTAAAGTAACATCTGTAGCACCTACTTTGTCCATATATTTTCTAGCTCTTGCTAGTGCAGGTATGGTGGGCACATTAATATGATCTCTTAAGATCGTAGGAGCAGAGCCTGTTCCGCCACCACGACCATCGAGAATGATATAATCTACGCCAACGTCTAAGGCAAATTGTATGTCTTTTTCGATATGACTTGCAGCAATTTTAAATCCGATAGGAATTCCACCAGTACGCTCCCGAACCTTATCTGCAAAATCTTTAAAATCTTGTACACTATGGAAATTTGGGTTTGCTGCTGGCGAAATAGCAGTCTCTCCTTCTTTTAAACCTCTTACTTCTGCAATCTCTTTGCTTACTTTACTTCCGGGTAAATGTCCTCCAGTACCTGTTTTTGCACCCTGACCTCCTTTAAAATGAAAGGCTTGTACCTTATCTAATTTATCCCAAGAGAATCCAAATTGAGCAGAAGCTAATTCATAAAAATATTTTGAATTACTGGATTGTTCTTCAGGTAACATGCCACCTTCACCAGAACAAATTCCTGTACCTGCCAATTGTGCGCCTTTTGATAAGGCAATTTTTGCTTCACGAGATAAGGCACCAAAGCTCATATCACTTACAAAAAGAGGCATACTTAATGCTAAGGGCTTTTTAGCTTTTGGACCAATCACAACGGCACTAATTACCGGTTCATGGTCTAATAAAGGTCTGGAGGCTAATTGTGCCGGTAAAAATTGAATATCATTCCATGTAGGGAGCGTGTTTCTATCAACTCCCATAGAAGCAGAAAAGCCATGATGCCCAAGGTTTTTTAAACCGTTTTGTGCCAATTCTTTGATATACCCCGTATACGGTTCGGTAGCTTCTGGATGGGTATCTGCATAGGCTCCCAAATATTCATCACGATTAAAAGGTTGTGGACTATTGACTAAATATGCGTCAACTTCAAATGCATCTACCAGTAAATCATCACCTTCAATCTTGGTAGAAAATTTATGTAATACTTCTTTGTTATTATATTCTGAAACCCCAGAATCTACGCGATAATCCCAACCGTGGACACCACAAATAAGATTGTGACCTTCTACGTGACCATCAGACATCAATGCGCCTCTGTGCAGACATCTTCCGTAGAGTACAGAGATATCGTCATCAAATTTCACAATGACTAAATCTAAGCCGTTGACTAATGCGTGAACAGGTTGTTTGTTTAATAGTTCACTTAGTTGTGCAATTACAATAGGTTTTTTCATAATGTGTTTCGGTGTGTATTTCGGTTGTTTTTATTCTTTATTTTATAGCACTGTGTTATCGGTTATTGAATGTTTATCATACTGAAATAAACGTTTTGTCGTCATTTTTATCGAAACATTACTAACCGTTTGTCTAGATGTGTTGGTCAGGTTCCTAATCTTTTTATGAGACAGCAGCTTTTTTGCGATTCGTTTGCCGTTGTCAATAGCTTCACAAAGCTCAAACCTAATCAAAAATAAATTCTTTTATCCGTGTTGGGCTCTCTTTATATACTAAATCATGAAGTCTTCGTTCTAATTTCTTTATGCGAAGACCATAGACTTTAAGAATACCGTTTTTAAGTGATTTATGTGTTGACATAAGTTCTTCCATCTGTCGAGACTCGATATAACAAATTACACAGTCTTCTAAAGCGTAGGCAATTTCTTACGTAGCTACTTCCTTGTCAAATAGGGCAAGTTCACCAAAAAGGTTTCCTCTTTTAACGAGATATTTAACGGTGCCGCTTGTCGTGTCTACAATTTTCACAGTCCTTTTTTTAAAAAGAAAACACTATTCTTATGTTCATCAGAGAGTTCAATAGGGCTTCCCTTCTCAATGTTATCCATTTCTAGAATCTCACAGATTTTCATCATATTGAGCATTCCGAGTTTCTTAAAAAGGTTAAATCCTTCTAGAAACCAATATATTGTAATAGCTTTCAAATTGTCTTTATTTATTAAAAGGTTAAATGTAAACCATTAAGAAGAGATTGAGTAGCAATAAATTTTTAAAAGTTACGCTAGCCGACAACGCAGCGGTTTTTTTTTGAAACACTCCTATCGAAAAGTTTTAAAGAAAAAAATAAATCAATTTTTAGGTATGAGTGTGGGAGAAGATACAAATATGAAATACTTTAAAAGCCTATCACTTTTTAATAGTTCGAAATGTTAAAAGTAGAAAATAAAGCTACATTTAACTATGAAGTTTACTGTTTAACGAAAACCCGTTAAGCTTATACAAAAATAATAGGAAAGAAGTAAAAATATATTTAGATTCGTTTTTTTTTTTAAATATCCCCATAAATGACTTTCAATAATAAAAGACTATTTTTTTCCACGACTACATACCTTAAAAAGAGTATTAATACTTTTACTCCAAAGTTTTTCTTTGGAATACTCCTCTACGTATTCTTGTTTCCCCAATTTGGAGCTGCACAGGTAGGTATAAATACAACCGATGTAGATTTTTCTGCCATATTTGAAATTAGGAGTACTAATAAAGGAGTATTGTTTCCTAGTCTCACTATAGATGAAAGAGATGCTATAAATGCCATGGCTATAAGTGCAGGAAAAATCGTTCCCCCAGGCTTAACTATATTCTGCCTCGATTGTTGCCAAAATGGAACAGGTTCATTATACTATTATAATGGTGTTGATTGGAAATCAATGGATAGTGGCTGTGTAGATTTAAATGCTGGTCCGTCGTGTTTCGATCTGTCAACTACGATTCTTTTACCTAATCATATGGATAATAGTAATACTCCACCACTTTTAATTGACGGTAATACCACATTGGCAAGTCAAAATAGTGGGGAAATTTCTGATTTAAGAATGCACAAAACCTATGGTGATAATGTACAATTTGATTTCCCAGAGGACATTCCTGCTGGATATAAAATTCGAATATACTTTAATGACTACGAAGATGATGGAGATATAGGGATCTATGTAAGTCCGAGAAATGGACCTGGAAATGGAAATAATATTGGTCAAAATGCTGATACATTAGGGAGTTTGAATGGCGCTAATTTGACTGGTACAGGTAGTGATAATTATATTTTAACAATAACGTTGAATTCAATAACGGATAATGTTTTTTTAAGATCAAGTGACGATGATAGTGATCATATCGTACTCTTAGAAATAAAATTATTTGATAGTAATGACGTTGAAATACCTCTTAGCTGTAATTAATAGTTGGCTATCATCATTCATGAAATATTCTTTTAGACGTTTTTTAAGGTTTTTTAATAATCGATACCTTGCTTCAGTCTATCAGCTTGTAGCAAATAAAAAAGTATAAAATTCTAAGTATTTTTTTAAAATTGAACCTTTTGAAATAGCGGAGAATTCTAACTAAACGTTAAAAACAAGCTATAAGTAAAAATATTTGTTAGTTTTGTTGTGATGAGAGAATTAATTCATAAAGCAATGGCATCTTTTATGGCAGTTGTAGTCCTTATGACTACCATGTCATTTACCATTGATATGCATTATTGTGGTGATACTATGGTAGATTTCTCTTTTTTTCAAAATGTAGCTACTTGCGGAATGGAAAATACCGCTTTAGTTTCTAGCTGCTCAACTCCAGAAATGTCTAAAAAATCCTGTTGTTCAGATGCACAATTAATGATCGCAGGACAAGATAATTTTAATGATGCTTTTACCAGCGTAACCTTAGAGCAGCAAATCTTTGTTTGCTCATTTATATACTCTTACAGCAGTCTTTTTAAAGGAACTGAATCTAAAAAGGTTCCTTCTATAGATATCTCGCCACCCTTTTTAAAACGGGATGTTCAAGTGCTGCACCAGACATTCCTTATTTGATTTTTAAACAGTACAAAATGAGCTCTGCGATTACTATCGTCTAGGGCTAAATTTGTTGTGTTTGTTTTTCTATTCTTCAGAATTTCAATCGGTTCATAGTTGTTTAATTATCAAATCATATGCTTAATAAAGCTATCAAATTTCTTATTGAAAACAAACTCGTTGCAGTTTTAATGCTCAGCTTATTTATAGGTTGGGGAATTGTAAATGCACCCTTTGGTTGGGATACTGGCTTTCTGCCTTCTAATCCTGTGGCAGTAGATGCTATTCCGGATATTGGGGAAAACCAACAGATTGTTTTTACAAAGTGGCAAGGTCGTTCCCCACAAGATATTGAAGACCAAATCACCTATCCTTTAACTACTTCTTTACTTGGTATCGCTGGTGTAAAAACAATTCGCAGTTCTTCTATGTTTGGGTTTTCCAGTATTTATATCATTTTTGAAGAGGATATAGAATTCTATTGGTCACGTAGCCGAATTTTAGAGAAACTAAATTCATTGCCAGCTAACCTATTACCAGAAGGTGTAAATCCATCTTTAGGACCAGATGCCACAGGTTTAGGTCAAATCTATTGGTACACGCTAGAAGGTCGTGATGAAAAAGGAAATGTAACTGGTGGATGGGATTTACAGGAACTGCGAAGTATTCAAGATTATTACGTAAAATATGCTCTTTCTGGCGCAAGTGGCGTTTCAGAAGTTGCCTCAATTGGTGGTTTTGTTCAGGAATATCAAGTAGATGTTGACCCAGAAAAAATGCGCCAATACAAAATCAGCCTTGGTCAAATAGTAAAAGCGGTAAAGGAAAGCAATCAAGATATAGGG
>JBNMOX010000049.1:0-7758 GCA_051275835.1 Patiriisocius sp. | reverse complement strand
CCATTCTCGCAATGTGCAGATTGGTTGTGTGTAAAGTCAATTTCCATAGGCATTCTTAGATGTTTTGTAATTGGTCTACGGTGATATCAAAGACATCTGCATATTTTTGCAATTGTTTTTGAGAAAGTTTTTTAAAGACAGTGGGTTTAAAGTGTTTTTTGACACGCCATTGCCAAAAACCAACATAGCTCGCCAAAATAGGAAGATCCATTTTACTTAGTTCCATAAAATATTCAACGGGGCTTGTTTGTCTTGCTTCTGCTCTTCGTTTAGCATCTGCAATTCGTTGCTCAATGTCTTCAAGAGCATTATCTAAGGCTATCTTTTTAGGATCCCAACCAGAGCTTAAAGCTGTAGTATATTCGCCATTTTCATCAACAGCATAATACAACTCTTTTGAGTTCACTTTGTTTAAACTACTCTCGTCTTGTGGCACTTCTTTTTTTCTCAAACTTCTCGAATGATTAAATTCATAGTACAATCTACGATTAATTCTTCATTGTTAAAAGAGCTTGTTTTCATAGTACACATTATAAATTCTCCCGTCTTCAGTCTACTAATTAAAGAAGCTTTCGTAATAATGGTATCCGAGACTTTAGGTAAGGAGTATATGTTTGCTTTTTTAATCACACTAATAAAGCCCAATACTTTTGCGCTGGTACCTTCAATATCATCTTCGGCAAAGAATATTTGGCCTACAATAGAAGAACAGGTTTGTGCATTATTTTCAATAAGTCCAATTTCTGATAAGTTGCCAGTGGCATTTACAAAAGGACAATCTTCATCAATACTAAAACTAGAAGAAACAGTATCTTTTGTTAGTGTCAACAATTTATCGACCATAAGCATAGGTGCTCTATGTGGCAAAAAATTATGTACATCCAATTGGTCTAGATTCATTTTCATTCTAGGCAAGTGCTGTTTTCATTTCACCCGAAGCAATAAGTTCACCATTACAATAGGTGTTGATTTCCACAAGTGTAATCCCCATAAATTCCTGAATAATTTGAACTGTAGTTTCTAGGCTGTCATCGATTTTTGGTAGTTTGGTAACACTAATTTTTTTAATGGCACCAATATATCCTGTAGGGGCTTGTTCTTTTTTTAAAAAAAAATCATATCCAGTATGAAGCGCTACACTTTGTGCCATGTGCTCTATAATTCCTGGTTCTCTAAAAAAGCCGTCGTCAGTAAACAGATTGTCTTCAGAAATGGTCAAACCTGCTGTAATAGTATCTGAGGTAAAAGCTAATAATGCATCTACCATAACAAATGGCTTCTTTTGAGGGATTAAACCTTCAATCGTTGCCTTGTCTGTTATTTTATCAGGGAGTAAAGACATTAGCACACAGTTAAAAGCGCATTAAAATATGAGAATCGAGCGCTCTCAGGAATAATCAACCAGATCTTTTGTCCTTTTTTTATATTTCCGCTAGCCATCAATTCTTCAAGCATTAAGAAGATAGAAACAGATCCTACATTCCCAACCTTATTAAGATTAATAAACCATTTATCCCATGGAATTTCTACGTCTCTACTTTTCATTTCATCATAGAGACGTTGTTTGAAATAGTATGAGGAAATATGTGGAAGATAATGATCTATATCATCTAGGGCAACATTATGTTTTTTCATACTGCGCACCATACTTTCAACACCTTTTACCAAAATATTATCGCCTAATATTCTAGTATCTTGCTTTAAAGCAAATACAGATTTCTGAGTCCATTCTTCTAAGGGAATTTCATTCCAAGAAGTTAATGTACCATCTTCATTTTTATCAGACGCAGAGAACATACAAGCATCCAACTCATTGGCAAACGAATATCCATCCATCCATTCAATCTTGAAATTGAGGTCTCCATTGGGTTGATTCTGTAATAAAGCAGCACCAGCTCCATCACTTAGCATCCAGCGTAAAAAATCTTTATTGAATGCTAACATTGGATTTTCTTCCAAGGTCTTTAAATGCTCAACCTCATCTTCATAAATATCACCTCGTAACCATCCAGAAACGCGTTCAGAAGCTCCACAAACTGCATTTTCAACATCACCACTCTTAACAGCCATAAAGCCATACTTAAGAGCATTCATTCCACTACAACAAGCGCCTGTTGGAGAATTAATCTCCATATTACTTCCTTTTAATTCACCATGAACCATGGCAGCATGTGAAGGAAGTGTTTGGTCGGCACTACCCGTCCCAAACGAAAGCAATTCTATATCTTGAGCTGTAAAATCTTTATCTAATAATTGCACTACTGCTTCTTTAGCCAATTGAGCGTTTGTATGGGTTGGATTTCCTTGGGCATCCAATGCATAGAAACGTTGCTCTATTTTATTGTTACGCAATACAATACCTTTAGCTCTAGAGGCCTTACCATTAACAACCCCCAAACGTGACTCCATAGTCTCATTATCAACAGGTTCATTTGGTAAAAACTTACTTATTTTAGTAATGTAAACGTCTTTCATCAATCTTACTTTGTAGCTACAGAAGTGTAGTATTTTTTATCTTGTTTAATTTTCTTAAACAAAGGTATATAAGTAAGTAAAAATACAATAAAAACAATAGGAGCAATAACCCAAATTGCAAATATCATGTAATAATTAAAATAAGGCAATATCTTCTGTCTTTTTGGTGTCTTAGGCCCTCCTTTTTTAATTAACATAGTGGCCCATTTAGAGAAGACCACATTACCACGTTTATCTGTTGCCACTAAATAAGGATTAACGCGCACAGCATTAAGATCTAACAATTCGTGCTGCAGGGTGTGAAAGCTATTTGAAGTAATAGCTTCTTGAATTGGGGTTGCAAATCTAGCAGCACTTTTAATATCATTGTCTGAAATTCCTGGTCTTGGAAAAAAGCCCCATTTTCTATCTTTTTTACCTCCAAGCAACCAATATTCTATAGTTATCACACTAATATGATTAGGCACTTTATCTACAAGGGCTATATTACCTACAAGATTTGCAGTGCATTCAAGGAGCAATTGTTTCATTTTTTCTTGTGCCATCACCCACATATTTCGCGCTCCAATGACTGTCACCACAGGTGTATTAGCTAACAATTGTTTGGCTTCGGGAGATTTCAGAAAAGAATTAATAGGAATAGAGGGGGTAAGAAACCATACTTGATATCCTAAAATAACTAAATCATATTTTTTAGATAGGATTTCTTGAGGAACAGACTGTAAGGCACAAGGTATTTGCAAAAAAGACTCCGGAAAGACATCAAAAAAATCAATTCTCCCCCATGGAAAGGGATATGGAGTAACAGGCTTTATCTCATAAAATGTAACATTAATAGCACTATCATTCATAGGAGCTACTATATTATTTACAATGTCATGGAGCTGCCCTGTTTGGGTATAATGAACTACTAATACTTCTTTCATTGTTTATTTTTAGTATTCCAAAAATCGAAATAGTTAAACCATTGTTTTGGGTATTTCTCCAAAATCCATTCTAAGCTTTTTGTATACTGTGTTAACAAGCCTTGAGCGTCTCTATATTGTACATCTGCAACTCTTGCATACAAATGATAAGCTTTTTTTCGCCCTTTCATTACATACACGAACAAAACTGGCACTCTTAAACGCGAAGCCAATTGATAGGGACCTATTGGAAATTTTGCCACCTCACCAAACAATTGTTCCTCCATGTATTTAGCGTCTTTTAAATAGCGATCTCCTGTTATGCATACAATTTCGTTACTTGCTAGCGCTGCATTAATTTCAAATACATGTGAAAAATCATCTTGTAATACAATAAACTTTGTAGTTGAGTTACGAATATACTTATCAAGATAATCCTGAATAGCTTTATGTTCTTTATTGGAAACCAGCAAACTTACGACAATCTCGGTGTCAAATTCTGCGAAAAAATATTCAGAAATTTCAAAATTACCAACGTGAGCACTTATTAGAATCCCACCTTTTCCCAATGCATATATCTCTCTGATTTTTTCTTGACCATCAAAATGATATTCAAAAGAATCTTTTAATCCAGATGAAATAGCAATTTTATCTATAATGGTTTGGCCAAATGTAAAGTAACTCTTATATACATATGTTACACTTTTAAACCAACTATAGCCTATTCTATTTCTGAAATAATAAAATATTGACTTTGTGTTAGACGGTGCGAAGATGCAATAGTAGAAAGTGACAAAAACCAATAAGGAATATGCCGCCTTAACGCCGAATGTTTTAATCAGAAAAACAAATATGCGGTATCCAAAGACAGATCCTTTTGATTTACCTTCCCAGTCTGAAGCCATATAAGAAAGTTCTTTGTTAACTTATCTTGTTTTCGATAAGGTCATAAAAATCTTGTAGTTTTACTACTCCCTGAAAATCTTCTCCACCTAGTTTGACTCCAAAATTTGACTCTACAGCAACTACTAGATCTACAAAATCAAGGCTATCCAACTCAAGTGTTTCTTTTAAATCTGCCTCAGGAGTAATGTGTTCCTCTTCTACTTCAAATTCGTCTACAAGAAAGTAGTTGACTTTTACAACAATATCTTCTTTATTCATAACTTGATTTATTGTAAATTTTTAATAACTAATGCTGAATTTGTTCCGCCAAACCCAAAGGAATTGGACAAAAATACATCAATTTTTTTATCTAAAGTTTCCTTTACAAGATTTAACTTCTTAGAATCTTCATCAGGCTCATTCAAATTAATATTGGGTGCTACAAAAGAATGTTCCATCATTAACATAGAATACACTACCTCACTGGCTCCAGCCATCCAACATTCATGGCCAGTCATAGACTTCGTAGAACTAACCAATGGGCCTTTTTCTCCAAAAACCTCAAAAATAGCTTTTGCTTCATTGGCATCTCCAACTGGCGTTGATGTAGCATGTGCATTTACATAATCTATAGCACTTGGCTCTATTCCTGCCTGATCTAAGGCTTTTTTCATAGCTTTTGAAGGGCCTTCAACATTAGGTGTTGAAATATGGTCTCCATTAGATGAGAATCCATACCCAACAATTTCTCCTAAAATTGGGGCTCCTCGCTTTATAGCAGATTCATAACTTTCAACGATAAGAGTCGCAGCACCGCCACTGGGGATTAATCCATTCCTATCTTTATCAAAAGGCTTTGATGCTTTTTTAGGATCTGTTGCTGCTGTAGCAAACACTCCTAAGCCGTCAAAACTAGCAACCGCCAACATATTTACTTCTTGTGCTCCCCCACAGATTACGATATCTTGTAATCCACTTTTAATTAACTGATACCCTATTCCTATAGAATGAGAACCACTAGCGCAAGCTGCGCTAATAGAAAAATTCACCCCTGTTAATTTAAATATGGTGGATAAATTCATGGTTACTGTAGAATTCATTGCTTTAAAAATAGATCCAGAACCTACTAGGGTGGTATCTTTTTTAACGCGAACGATGTCTATAGATTCAATTACAGATTTTGCTGTACTATCATTTCCGAAGAGAATACCAACTTCATTATTATCTAAATAATCTTGATCAATACCTGCGTTTTCAAGTGCTTCTAGCGTAGACACATAAGCATACATCGCTTCCTGTCCCATGCTTACACGCTGTCTTCTTGTTAATAATTTTTTAAGATTAGGATCTTCAACCTTTCCGGTATAGCAAGACCTATAACCAAATTCCTCTCTACTCTTATCATACACAATTCCAGAAGTACCATTATATAGTGACTCTTTTACTTCTTGCAAATTTTTACCAATGCAGGAATAGACACCCATTCCAGAAATTACAACTCTCCTCATAATTATGAATAAATTCCACCATTAATATTAATGACTTCCCCTGTAATATACGAAGCTTTATTGGAGACTAAAAATGAAACAGCATGGGCTACTTCTTCAGCTTCACCAAATCTATTGGCAGGGATCATTCTCTTTAATTCTTTTTCATCAAGCGCAGCCGTCATATCACTTTTAATAAAGCCAGGAGCTACAGCATTGACCGTTATTTTTCTTTTAGCAACTTCTTGAGCTAATGCTTTAGTTGCTGCGATAACGGCACCTTTGGCTGCTGAATAATTAGTTTGCCCAGGGTTTCCTTTTAATCCAGATACAGATACCATATTTACAATTCTACCATAACGGTTTACCAACATTTTTTGAATGAGGTAGTTTGTTACATTAAAAAAGCCATTGAGGCTTGTATTGATAACACTATTCCAATCTTCTGGCAGCATCCACATAAACATACCATCCTTCGTAATTCCGGCATTGTTTACAATAACTTCAATAATACCATCTTTATTTGCTTCATGCCAAGCATCTAATGAGGCACGTACACTAGGTGCTTTACCAACATCAAACTGCATAATTGTTCCTTCTGAACCCGCTTCATTTACTAAAACAAGTGTTTCTTCTGCAGCTACCTTATTATTATTGTAATTTATTAAAATGTGGTAATCACTATCTATAGCCAATTGTTTACAAACAGCACGCCCTATTCCTCTAGAGCCACCGGTAACTAAAGCAAATTTCTTTTTATCTTTCTTCTTTTCCATTCTCCTCGTATATTATGTAGAAAAAACCTCTAGCTTCTCATACCATTTTCCTCCAAGTGCATCACCATTGGCATCTATAAAAGCCCATTTTTTACCAGAAAGCACTAGTGCATATCCAGCATTAAATTGTTATATTTTTTTATACTTGGCTTCAATAACCCATGCACCAGAGGCATCAATAAATCCCCAATTTCCATCTTCTAAAGCAGCAGTAAAACCCTCTGAAAATGATTTTTCATTTTCGAACTGAGGACTAATAACAAATTCTCCAGATTTATTAATATACCCATATTTATTATTGTCTTTTACTAACGCTAGCTCTTGAGAAACAACCGTTCTACTAACAAAAAGAACTGCTAAAATTGAAAATAGTGCGTTTTTCATGATATTTATATTTAGAAGGTTTAACTCTCTTTATCTATGATAAAATCTTTTACAGCATTCACATAAGGATACATCACCACATCTTCTTTAAAAGCAGGAACAATAGCTCTTATTTCATCATACATCTCTTTGGTTTTAGAAGATACTTTATCCTGAACTCCTAAATATTCTATGGCCTGTACTATGGTAATAATATGAATTCCCATTACCTCAAAACCATTTTCTATGACTTTTTTAGTCATCAATGCAGCATTGGTTCCCATACTTACAATGTCTTGATTATCGTTATTATTAGGAATACTGTGCACATACATTGGATTTGATAATGTTTGGTTTTCTGCAGTGGTAGACGTTGCTGTAAATTGTACACCTTGCATACCAAAATTTAGTCCAAGTTCTCCTAAGTTGACAAAAGGAGGTAAAATATTATTCAATTTTGAATTCAACAAATAATTTAATTGTCTTTCGGCCAGCATGGTCATTTTGGTGACAACAATTTTCAACTTGTCCATTTCAAGAGAAACGTAATCACCGTGAAAATTTCCGCCGTGATACACATGCTCTTTTTCTACGTTTACAATAGGGTTATCATTTGCAGAGTTCACCTCTTCTATCATGATTTTTTCTACCATGTTTAAGGTGTCTAATACGGGCCCTAAAATTTGTGGGACACAACGCAAAGAGTAATATTCCTGCACTTTTTCTTCAAACACTTTCACCTCACTATTCTCTTTGTATAAGTGATGCTCTCTCTTTCTTGTAAGCTTACTATCGCTCAAGTGCTCCCGCATAGACTTTGCTACAGCTCGCTGTCCTGCGTGTTTTTTGGTTTGATTAATTTCTTGT
>JBNMOX010000048.1:0-7774 GCA_051275835.1 Patiriisocius sp. | reverse complement strand
GCACCCAACTCACCGTATGCAGCAAGCAAAGCCTCATCAGATTTTTTTGTACGTTCTTACCAAGAAACCTATGGTTTAAACACCAATATTTCAAACTGTTCAAACAACTATGGCCCTTACCAGTTCCCAGAAAAGTTAATACCATTGGTTATAACAAACATATTAGAAAGCAAAGCCTTGCCTATATATGGAGACGGTCAACAAATTAGAGACTGGTTATATGTTGATGACCACGCCAGAGGAATAGACCTCATTATCCGTAAAGGAAGAAGAGGCGAGCCCTATAACATAGGCGGCATAAATGAATGGGCCAACATTGATATTGTAAATCTAGTCTGTGATTTGGTAGATCAAAAGATCAGTGAAAGTGAAAAATTAAAAAAACAATACCCAAATGCACCTGTTTGTAATGGAAAGGTTGCGCGCGATTTGATTACTTACGTAAAAGATCGCTTAGGCCATGATCGCCGATATGCTATTGATCCTGATAAAAGTAATAATGAGTTAGGCTATACCCCTAAAGAGAGTTTTGAAACCGGTATTCATAAAACAATCGATTGGTTACTAAATAATGAAAGCTGGTGGCGTGCAGTAATGGATGGTAGCTACCAAGACTGGATTCAACAACAGTACTCGGGGAAATAGCAGAGTCCAACGTTATCATAAATATTTCAAGTCGATTTTATAGGAATTCATAGGCATTAATTAGTCGTGCTTCCGCTGCATTTATTTTAAAAGTTGCCACAGTTGTTGATTTTTACTTAATATTTTTTTGGTAAGGCCCTTAGGCATAGAAGGTTTAGGGGCGTGAAATATGATACGTATTTTAATCTGGGTGGTGGAGTAAATATATTTTCAGTCTAAATAGTGTTTTCTCATTAGTTAAATTAGTTAGTTTTAAAAAAATAATATTTATGGATAAAAGGTTTTGAAAAACATACATACAAATATAATATATAAATTCATTAGAGCATTGGTTCGTTATATTAGATTGGGGAAGTCTTATTTCTATGATATGAATCAATATTCAAGATATTCGATGCTAGCAGATAACATGTCTGAAAAAAAACTGATATCAAAAATTATTCTAGATACGCATGTTATTGAAAAAGGACTGACAATGCCTGAAGTGAAGTTAGGTTTTGGTCAGGCTAGGTTAAGAGTTTTAATGGATAATGTTTTTCGATTCATATCCGGTTTTAGTGATAGTGAATCTCAAGTTTTGCATGCTGTATCGGTTATCAAAGAGTATTTTGTTTTTCATGAAAATGAAAAATATACTTTCGATAATGAATTAAAAGTTATGTTTGAAAAGTTATTAGAACTTGAAAAGATAAGTATATTGAAGGTTGTGAGTCGAAACCAAAGAAACATCATACGAGATAATTACTTTTCACATTCAAAAAGCCCTTTTAAAAAATTTTCAGATTCAAGATGTTCCATTCGAAATTTTTCCAATGAGTTTGTTAGTAAAGAGAAGGTTTACGATGCTTTAGACTTATGTAGGAACGCACCATCTGCTTGCAATAGGCAATCTGTAAAGGTACATGTATATAGAGGTAAATCTAAAATCAGAAAAATCCTTGAAGTGCAAGGTGGAAATAGAGGTTTTGGGCATTTGTCTTCATTGTTAATTATTGTGACATATGAGTCTTCTGCATACTTTGGAGAAACGGAACGTAATAGTGGCTATGTGGATGGCGGTATGTATTGTATGAATATATTATATTCTTTACATGCTAATGAAATTGGAGCATGTATTTTGAACGCCGCGAATGACCCTGAAAAAGATATTAAGATGCGAAACGTATCAAAGGTTCCTGACTCAGAATGCTTTGTTGCAATGATAGCTGGGGGAGTACCTCCAGAAAACTTTAAGATTGCTAGATCATTTCGATATCCTCTAAAGGATATTTTGGTTGAGCATTAAAAGTTATAGTTATTGAGTAGAACGAGCAAAATAAGATGTTCATATTGTCCAATGGACGCCTTTCGTAGTTTAGTATATAACGATATATAAATGTGGTGAAAATAAAGTGAAAGCAGGAATTGTTACTTTTTATAGTGCAAATAATTATGGTGCTGTACTTCAGTGTTATGCGCTTTCTGAAACTATAAAAAGCTTGGGTTTTGAAGTTGAATTAATAGATTTACCATTGCATGCAAAACCTAAAGACATTAGAACGTTTTTAAGAGAAAAGGTGCTTTCCATATCTTTTTCTGGTTTTAGAAAACACTTTTTACCCGAAGTTACTGTGTCATTTTCAGATAAGAATGTTTATATATTTGGTAGCGATCAGATATGGAATCCGCAAATAACCAACTCCAACTATGACTTGTTTTTTGGTTCTTGGGTTAAAAATAATACTCCAAAAATTTCTTATGCTGCTAGTTTTGGTTTAGCAACGTGGAACTATCCTTCATATACGAATTTAGTAAAAGAACAGCTCAATTCTTTTAAATCTATTGGGGTTCGTGAATCTTCGGGTGTTGATATTTGTAAAAACACTTTCAATGTTGATTCTGAAAAAGTTTTAGATCCGACGTTGTTACTAAAAGATTACACTGGCATATTTAAGCGGCGTAAAGCTTCTAGTTCTCTCGTTGCTTACTTTCTTTGTAAGGATGAATTGAAAGTTCAGCAAGTTAGATGTATTGGTGAAAAACGCAACCTTAACCCTGTTATTTTAAAAGATTATAAAATTAGAAATAAGATAAAGTCTGTTGCATTCCCTTCTGTTTCTAAATGGCTTTCTTATTTAGAGTCAAGTGAACTTGTTTTGACGGATTCATTTCATTGTATGGTGTTTGCTATACTTTTTAAGAAAAATTTCATTGTTATTCCAGCTATTCCAGAGAGAGTAGATAGAATGCTTTCATTGTTGAAAGATTTGGGACTTGAATCGAGGTTTTTTCACAATATCAATGATGATCGTATAGTAGGTACCATATCTAAGGATATTGATTATTTGGAAGTAGATAAAAAACTAGATCGTTTAAGAAGTAATTCGATTGCTTTTTTAAATAGAACCATAAAATTTATTTAAATTATGATTTTTTATAACAATTGAAAAGCATAGTAATGAAGCTAAGGTGTATTGGGTGAGTTTTTATGGGTATGAATTTATGGTTGATTGTCATGAGTGCAGGGTATTAGAAAACACAAGAAGAGATATGCATGCCTAAATTTATTTTAAAGTTCATAAATGATTTTGATGGGCACACACAAGAATTAATTAGTGGTGCTACAGTGGCATTTGCTTTAAAAATTATTGCCGGTGGTATGGCCTTTTTATTAAATGTACTAATAGCTCGTTTATTAGGTGTGGATGGATCGGGTGTTTTTTTCTTGGCAATGACAATTGTTATAGTGCTTTCAGGCATTGGAACACTTGGAACGGAACAATCACTTGTCCGGTTTATAGCGGCTAATGATTTTGTGAACCGACACGAAAAAGTGTTGGGTGTGTATAAAAAAGCAAATTTATATTCTTTTATTACAGCAGCCTCTTTTTCAATTGTTTTATACGTTATTTCACCCTGGTTAAGTCAAAGTGTTTTTAGCAAGCCGGAGCTAGCTGACCCATTAAGGTATATGTCGCTGGCAATACTTCCGATGACATTACTTAGTCTGCACGCATCTGCACTTCAAGGTCTAAAAAAAATTGCTGCATCAATTAGTGTTCAAAGTATATTTGTCCCATTGATAGCAGGCATTATTTCATTATTATTCATCCCCATCTTTGGAATGAATGCAGCTGTTGTAGGGTATTCTATTGCTGCAGTTATAACATCAGTTATTGGCTTCTATTTTTGGAAAAAAGCAGTCTTACCATGGAAAACGTGTCAACCTGAGTTTGATACTAAAGAGCTTTTAGATTCAAGCATACCTCTTCTTGCTGTTAATATAATGAATTTCATTATTATTTGGTCACCGATGATTTTCCTTGGGGTATGGTCAAGTAATGAAAATATTGGAATTTATAGCGCTGCTAGTCGTACTGCTATGCTTATTAGTTTTATTCTTGTCGCTGTAAATAGTATTGCAGTACCTAAGTTTTCAGCTCTTTACCAACAAAGGGAAATGAAACAACTAACAAGTATAGTTCATACTTCAACTAAAATGATGTTGTTAGTCGCAAGCCCCTTATTGTTTGTTTTTTTACTTTTTCCTGAATGGATACTTTTACTATTTGGTGAGAAGTTTAAAGAAGGAGCAATGGTTCTTTCGATTTTAGCTATAGGTCAGACCGTGAACGTTGCTGGTGGCTCGGCTGGCGCTTTGTTAATGATTTCAGGTAACGAAAAAATACTTCGCAATATATTATTATTTAATACTTTTGTTGGGATAATTCTATATATAGTATTAATACAAAATTTTGGAGCTATTGGTGCCGCCATATCCTTTTCTATCTTAATATCACTCGTGAAGGTTATCTGTGTATATTGGGTATGGGAGAAATTAAATATAATGACTATTCCGTGGCTTGTAAAATAAAACTTTGAAATACAGCTCATAACTGTATATTTTGAAATGAAATATAACATCCTCTATAAAACCTTCTTGTTAACGTTGGTTCCTCATGTAGAAGTTAAAATGAGAGTGGATATAACGTGTGCCAAATAATTTATCACTATAGGTGTTGGTTTATATGAAACATATATTATTTGTTGATGATGCCCATACATTCGGTGGTGCTCAAATTGCACTTGTTAATGCCTTGGAGGCGCTTGATACGGGTAAAGAATTTAAACTATCAGTAGTATTGTCTGAAAAAAACATGCGATTGATTGATAAGATATCAAAAATACCAAGGGTTAACATAATTAAAGGGCCAAGTGCTTACCCGTTGAATATATTTTTATTTTTGTTAAACATACGTAGAGTAATGGTGTTGTTTGATTTGAATGATATTGGTACGGTTGATTTGTGTGTTATGAATCTCCCGGGAATCGAGTTTAATTTAGCATATGTTTTTTATTGTAATAGAAAAAAAATTCATACCATTGCATGGCTTCATCGTGCAGAAAGGCTTTCTGATCTAATTGTTAACGTAAATGTGTTGAAAAAAACAATAAATATTTTGCGTGATGTGCTAGCTGAAAAGTTTGTGTTTAATATGTATAAAATGATATGTCTTCCAACGAATGCAGAGAAAAACGTACTGGTTAAGAGGCTAGCTACTTTAACTGATTTACCTGTACTGGGTGTTCTTAACAATGTAGTGAATGGTGGGTTGTTATTAACTAATGATATTATTAAACATGATGTTGTTAATAGTGAACGCACAACAATTATTGTGATTGGGGAAATAGATTTTGCAACTAAAGGGCAAGACAGAACAATAGGAATTGCTGTTGAGTTGATTAAAAGAGGTATAAGGCCATATTTTATCTTTGTTGGAAGTGGGGCTGATAGTGAAGCTCTTTCAGAAAGATTCATTAATGCAGACTTGCATGATCATTTCCAGCTGGTTGGCTGGCAACCAGATATATCCAAGTGGCTTCAAATGGCATCGATTGTACTTATAACATCTCGTACAGAGTCATTTTCATTAGTTGCACTTGAGGCTATGGCTATGACTAAAAAAATTGTTGCATCAAGATTGCCTTGTTTTGATGAAGTTCTTCCAGTTGAATGCATATCATTGAGTGAAGCGGCGGAAAGTTTTTCTGATGCAATCGAAAAATTGTTATCTTTTGAGCGAAGTTATATTGAAAATTTATATGCTCCTCTTATTGACAAGTTCTCACCTAATGAATTTGTAAAATCTGTTAAATCATTTTTTTATACTAGTTGAGAAAGTATGTAATGTTAAAATATTGTATTAATTCCATATTAACGCGGGTGAGAGGAAAAAATATTTCGGGATATGGTGGGTTGTCAGCAAGCCAAGCGCTATTGTATTTATTGCAAAAAGGGTTGTTTCCCGCAATCAGAGGCTTAATGTTTCGATTGTTTCTCGGATCAGTAAAAGGAATTCTGTTTATCGGTAAGGGTGTGAATATTCTATCTCCTTCAAAGTTATACGTCGGGAAAAATTTTTTCATTGGAAATTTCTCTTATATTAACTGTTATTCAAAAAGTGGTGTAAATATTGGTGATAATGTCACTATTCGAGAGTTTGCCTGGTTGCAATTGACTAGTAGCTTAGAAAATCCTGGTGATGAGATAACTATTGGAGATGGTACCTATATTGGACCTCGAGTGAACCTTGGCGCAGGTGCAAGTATTAACATTGGTTGTAACTGTCAATTTGGTGCGAACGTGAGTTTTGTTGCTGAAAACCATTTATTTAATGAAGGCGACAAAATTTATGAGCAGGGTGTAACTCGTAAGGGGATAAAGATTGGTAATGATTGTTGGTTTGGTAATGGAGTTATCATTCTCGATGGTGTATCTATTGGTGATGGCGTTGTTATTGGTGCTGGTGCTGTCGTAAATAAAGATATTCAAGAATACTCGGTAGCGGTAGGTGTGCCTGCTCGGGTTATTCGAAGACGATGACAAAATTCAATCATCTTAATTGGTTTGTTCTTGCAACAGTAATATGGTGTGTGTTCTCATTTAAATTTATTTTAATTGGATATGGTGGGAGTGGTGTTAGGATTGATGATTTGTTCATTCTTATCCTATATATTCTATTTTCCATATTTGGGATTATCTCTTGGAAAAAAATTCCCTATCTAGTATTTCCATTTATTTTGTACCTTTTTATATCGCTTTTATCTTCCATTTATAATGGCGCGATTGGTCGGGTTGACACTACAACAGCTTTGGTTTATTCGCTTCGAAGTGCCGAATATTTTATATTTTATTATGTTGGGCTATACATAGTTAGAAACAATATTAACCTATATCCCATATTTAAATTCTATTTATTGTTTCTTCTGGTTATTGTACCGCTTCAAATGCTCAATTTACTTCCCGTTGCGAGTAATTTTAGTTCAACACGTGCTATTGGTAATACAAATGGTCCTTACGAGTTGGCTGTGTTAAGCGCATTTTTAAGTTTTTATTTTTATTATCATAAACCACAGGCAAAATTAAATTCTTTTATGTCTGCTGTGCTCTTGATAGCGACGGCTTCACGAACAACCAGTTTTGCATTTCTGATAATAATATTATCAAGTTATCGTGCTAGGTTAGCTTTCATTGCACCAGTAATAGCTATTGTAGTATTTTTAGCTTACGGGTTATTTTCCGGCGGTGGTGATGCTACTGGCGGTGATGGTTTGACTGCTCGCTTTGCGTCACTGCTCACATCTGAGTTGTTGATGGAATTACAAGACGCAAATACAAGAATAACTGCTGTATTAACATCTCGGGAATATATTGATACCTATTTTATTGATGTTATGGCGGATATACAATATTTGGATAGCGATGCTAGTGCTTATATTAGATTTTATCGCTGGATTGCTTTGGTTAAATCCAGCTTTGCAAATGTTGATTCGATATTATTCGGTATGGGTCCCTCGTTCAGCTTTGTTTCAGTTGATGGCTTTTATGTTCGAGTATTGGTCGAGACAGGTATTGTCGGGCTGGGTTTATATATCTGGTTCATTGTAAGATGTTTAAAGTATGCAGCGAAGTACTCTCTGCTATTTAAATACTATATTATAACTATGTTAGTGACAGCGATTACAATCGATATTTTTTTCAGTTATAAACCAATGATGTTATTTTGGCTTTATCTCGGTTGGTTGCATGGAGGTGGTAAATTCAATTCAATGACACTATCGATGAATACAGAGTCGAAATAGTATGTAT
>JBNMOX010000047.1:0-7785 GCA_051275835.1 Patiriisocius sp. | reverse complement strand
TTGGCTTTCTCCCTGAGTGCTACTTTTTTTAGCATTTAGAATCAAATTTATCCGTAACTTTAGGTCTTACAGCTTTATGTTACAGTATATCACGAACCTTTAGGCAATATCGCTATGAAAACCTTTAAATCACTTCTCTTTACATTTCTATTAGTACTTAGTATTCCTTCGGAAATATTCGCTCAAACCAGCCCTGAGGAAGAAAAAAATGATCCTTTTAGTGGCTTTACATTTAGAAGTATTGGACCTGCTTTTATGAGCGGTCGCATCGCCGATATTAAAATTCATCCTGAAAACGAAAATATTTGGTATGTTGCTGTTGGATCTGGAGGCGTTTGGAAAACGATGAACGCTGGGACCACTTGGACCCCAATCTTCGATACACAAACCTCCTACTCTATTGGAACCGTTACCATAGACCCTAACAACACCGAAACCATTTGGGTGGGAACTGGAGAAGATATTGGGGGCCGTCATGTGGGCTACGGAGATGGAGTATACAAAAGCAAAGACGGAGGAGCTACTTGGGAAAATATGGGACTTAAAAATTCTGAGCATATTTCAAGAGTAGTCGTACATCCTGAACATAGTGATATTGTTTGGGTAACTGCCCAAGGTCCGCTTTGGAGTAAAGGCGGTGACCGCGGATTATATAAAACGACTGACGGTGGTACCACATGGATAAAGACCCTAGGTGATACAGAATGGACAGGCGTTACCGAACTAGTATTAGATCCTTCCAATCCAGACATTATGTACGCTGCCACGTGGCAACGTCACAGAACCGTTGCTGCATATATGGGAGGAGGACCAGAAACGGCACTCTATAAAAGTTATGATGGAGGAAATACATGGAAGAAACTCACCAATGGACTACCAACATCATGGATGGGAAAAACAGGTTTGGCTATGTCTCCTTTCGATTCTAATGTACTCTACGCTGCGATTGAATTAGATCGAAGGACGGGCGGATTGTATCGTTCTGACGATGGTGGTGGTTCTTGGACAAAACAATCAGATGCAGTTACAGGTGGAACGGGCCCTCATTACTATCAAGAGCTCTATGCCTCACCTCACCATAAAGACCGTTTGTACTTGATGGATAATAATGTACAGATTTCAGAAGATGGAGGAAAGACATTTTATCGTATGAATGAAAAGAACAAGCATGGAGATAGCCATGCGATAGCCTTTAAAAAGAATGATCCAAATTACTTGATGGTTGGATCTGATGGAGGTTTGTATGAATCCTTCGACCTTACCAAATCATGGAAATATGTAGAAAACCTTCCACTCACCCAGTTCTACAAAGTGGCTTTAGATGATACAACACCTTTTTATAATATTTATGGAGGAACACAAGATAATAGTACGCAAGGAGGTCCATCTCGTACCGATAATGTGCATGGAATTCAGAATAGTGATTGGAAAGTAATTCTTAACTGGGATGGACACCAACCTGCCACCGAGCCAGGAAACCCGAATATTGTATATGGAGAACGTCAAGAAGGTACCTTATCCCGTATTGATATGAGTACTGGGGAAGTAACGGATATCCAGCCACAACCCTCAGAAAATGAAGACTACGAACGCTTTAACTGGGATGCACCTATACTCGTGAGTCCACATGCACCAACGACTATTTATTTTGCCTCGCAACGCGTTTGGAAATCCGAGAACCGAGGGGATGATTGGACTCCTATTTCCGAAGATCTTACCAAGAACCAAGAACGTTTAGCGCTTCCTATTATGGGCAAAAAGCAATCTTGGGATGCGCCTTGGGATGTATACGCTATGTCTAATTATAATACCATCACATCGCTAGCAGAATCTCCTAAACAAAAAGGATTGATCTATGCAGGAACGGATGATGGAAGTATCCATGTTACTGAAAATGGAGGTGCTAATTGGACCCGTATTGCTATAGAAAAACTTCCTGGAGTACCTGTTACTGCTTTTGTAAATGATATAAAAGCAGATTTATTCGATGTAAATACGGTGTATGTCGCCTTGGACAATCATAAATACGGGGATTTTAATCCCTACCTACTAAAAAGCACCAATAAAGGAAAATCATGGACGGCTATTTCAAATGGAATCCCCGAACGCACCATCGTTTGGCGTATTGTACAAGATCATGTGAATACGAATTTACTTTTTGCAGGAACTGAATTTGGGGTGTATTTCACGGTAAATGGAGGAAAGCAATGGACCCAGCTCAAAGGAGGGCTCCCTACCATTTCCTTCAGAGATGTAGCAATCCAGCGAAGAGAAAATGACTTAGTAGCCGCCTCTTTTGGGAGAGGTTTCTACATTCTTGATGATTATACAGCCTTGCGAGACGTTTCTGAATCAATGCTAGCACAGCCTGCTATGTTATTTCCAGTTCGTGATGCTTGGTGGTACATACAACGCCCACATCTCAGTTTTGATAGTGGAAAAGGGAGTCAAGGAGATGCTCACTTTCTTGCGCCAAATCCTGAATTTGGAGCGACTTTTACCTACTATTTAAAAGAGGCGCCAATCTCAAAAAAGAACTCTAGAAAAGACAAAGAAAAAGACATGACCGATAGCGATATCCCATTTCCGGGTTGGTCTGCCCTAGAGGTAGAAAAGTTAGAAACTGAAGCCAAGCTTATGTTTGCCATTTCTAATAGTAAAGGTAAGGTGATTCGCAGATTACAAACACCTGCAAAATCAGGAATCAATAGAATCTCTTGGGATTTATCTTATCCAAGCATGGCTCCTATCACGTTGGATCCTAAAGTAGATACAGAAGAAGCGTCTATACAAGGTTTTTTAGCACCTACAGGTTTTTATACCGTTAGCATGTATCTTGTAGAAGAAGGAAATGTAGCAGCCTTGGCTCCCCCTGTTTCATTTAATGTCAAACCTTTACACAAAGGAACTTTACAAGGTTCTAGCCCTGAAGTAACCTCTGAGTTCTGGCGTTCTTATGAACATGTTATACGTACTACCTCTACATTTGACCTTCGCATGGAAAAAGCAACAAAAAGAACCAAAGCCATGCATTTAGCCCTAGTAAATAGTTTCACTAAACCAGGAAGTATCGATACTGACTTAGCTCAAATCAATACCGATATTGAATCATTAAGATCTTCTTATTATGGCAATCAGGCAAAATCTGAAGTAGGTGAAAAAGGACCTCATACAGTAGCCTTTCGAATGTTTAGTATTTATATTGGCATCGAACGCTCCACCTATGGTCCTACGACAACACATAAACAACAATTAAGCCTTATTAAGAAACAAGTATCTGCTGCGCTTAGCCGTTTAGAAGGAATTCAAATGCGCTTAGATGATGTATATAACCAATTAAAAACCTCAGGGGCTCCTTATATAGAAGATTAAGAGAATCTATTTGCTTTCAAAATAAATTCCTTCGTATTGCTTAAGAAGGAATTTTCCCTTTTATGAATTAATAGTCTATGTATTGTTTTTCCATTATTGCAATATAGTTATGTATACGCTATAATTGTATTTTCAATTTTATATAAGCGTTTTTTAAAGAAAAAACACACAACATTTCCTATGTGGTATCGTATTGAAATACGACTACTGACCATTATCATAGTTATGATGATTGTTTTTAATGATGTAGGCACCAATAAACCTAAAGTTTTACCAAGTAGTGGGATCACTTTTAAGCGTATGCCTAGGCCCTTTTTTTTAGGTGTTCCTTAGCTCCTATTTTTTTTTTGGAAGCCTTGTAAAAAACTAACAAAAGCATCGATTTCTGGGTTTATTAGAGGGTATTGCTTATAAAGCAATACGTCCAACATATTATATAGCTAATTTTAAAAGGAATCAATCAACATCGTTAGGGAGAAGACTATACCAATGGTTGTGACCATTCTATAAAAAACACAAGCACTACAATTAAAAACGAACAGATGCTTAGGGATTTAAAATTATGCTTAAACCACATATTCAGTTATCCAATAGAGACAATGGTGTTTGACGTTCATATATTAAAATGGAAACTCAAGAAGAATGGGATGATCATACCAAATATAAAGAGATGATGTTTAAAAATACGCAAGAACAAGTTCCATGGAAAGTCATTAAAGCAAACAGAAAAACATCTGCTAGAATCATGGCTTTAAAATACATACTAAAGAAAATTCCTTATGAAGTTAAAGACAGCGAAAGTATCAAACACAAATCCATATTAAAAGATGCCTACGACCCGTTGTAGCCTGACCAATTAAAAATAACCTAATATCTATTTTGATTTGTGATTATAATTGATATACTTCCCTACGGTAACTGCTGTTAGTATGACCAAATAAAATTGACCTAAGAGACCAAGAAAAATAGCCGCTTTTTGTGCCGCAGTTGTTACCGGAACGATTTCGCCATAGCCAATAGTCAATAATGTGATATAGCTGTAATATAATAGACTATCTGATTTCTCATTAATGGAATAGGAATCTGTAAACAAAGAGCTTTGAAACGAACCTGGATGTATTATTTCTACAGCCATAAAAATAAAAAACCCAACCAATCCTAAACAGATATAGCCAGAAATAAGTCCCATGATTAGATCTTTACTTACCTCGGTAATCATCCAAATTTGCTTTACTATTTCAAAAGTTATGATCACATAAAAGAGAAAATAAAATGCAAATCGGAGAAGATTTAAATTGGAGATATTCGTATCAAACATGGCAAACCCCGATGTAAATGCAGTTGCCAAGAATATAACCGTTATGATAATCTTCTTTTTACTTTTTGAAATTAGGTTGATTCCTAAAGCAATATTAAGCAACAAGCCAATAGGAAGTAAATAGTTTGTAAAAAAAACATCATTAAAAAGTAATATTCCGAATAGATTAAAAACCAATGAAGCTAAAAATAATTCGAATTTGTACTCTTTAGATATTTTCTTTATAAAGTTCATCGTTTTAAATCGTATTATTCTTCAATTAATGCAGTGTCAAACACATAATTCTTATAGCTTATTTTATACAAAACACTATAAAAGGCAGGAATAAAAAAGAGGGTTATCACGGTACCAAAGAGTAAGCCTATCATAATAGATACAGCCATACCTTCCCACATGTCACCTCCAGTTAAATATAAAGGTATTAAACCCAGAACGGTTGTGAATGTTGCTAATAATATGGGTCTAAAACGTTGTAAACAAGCAGTGATTATAGAATCTTCTTCTTTTCGCTTTAATACGTTTTGTTCAATTTCCATTCTGTCAATTAATACAATGGCATTATTAATAATGATTCCTGCAAGGGCAATAACCCCTAGGAAAGGCATAAAACCAAAAGGTTGTTTAAAAAGAAGTAAGCCAATTACAACTCCTATAATTGCCAATGGGATGGTACAATACACCATAATCATTTTACGGAAAGAGTTAAATTGTATGACTAATAGTAACATGATGATAAAACCACAAAGCGGTAGATATTTAATAACCGCTCCCATATTTTCAGCAGTATTTTCAGCATCCCCACCAAATTCATAAAAATAACCGGTACTCCAATCTTTAGACTGCTCGTTTAACCATGGGGTTATTTCAGCAGTTATTGCTGAAGCATTTCCACCTTCGCGTAACTCACTCGAAATAGTGATAGTACGATTGATATCCATTCGTAATATTTTTGCGTACTGCCAAACAGGCTTAATAGAAGCCACTTGTAATAAAGGAACATTTTTCCCTGAACTCTGTGAAAATATATTCAATGTTTCGATAGATTCTAGGGTTTGCTGCTGGCTTTTATCGCTTCGCATCACTATGGGTATCGATTTATCATCCTCTCGATATTCCCCGGTCGTAAATCCATCTAATACTGTTTGTAAGGAGGTGGCAATATCTTGACTTGAAACACCAGCGGTTTGGGCTCTATTTTGATCTATATCAATAATAAATTTTTTGGTTTTAGGGCCCCAATCATCTTTCACATTCTTAGTACCTGAAATAGCAGTTAGCTTTAATTTAACGTGTTCCGCAATTTGAGATAACTCATCTGGGTTATTACCAGTAACTTTAACTTCAATGGGAGTTCCTCCACCGCCAGAAGCCAGGGCACCAATCTTGATATCGGCATTTGGAAAGCTATTAAAACAAAAAGCATCAAGCTTGTTAATCATATCTTGATTGGCCGTAAAATTGGAGGTGTTAACCAAAATATGCGCATAACTAGAATTAGCTTCATCTGGCTGATATCCTTGATCATAAGATTCTGGTCCTTCGCCTATATAAGAAGACCAATCTACAATACCTTTTGTTTGAGTATCTGATGTTTTTAAGTGTTCAGAAATATAATTCTCTATGTCAGCAACAACTGCTGTAGTTCGCTCAATTTTTGTTCCTAAAGGCAAGTTAATATCCACCGTAATCATATTTCGATCACTATCCGGAAAGAATATAAACTCAATTTTTGTGAACCCGAAAATAGCCAATAGAAACATCGCTACAATAAGGAGCATTGTTTTTAATTTGTGTCGCAATGCGATCAAAATTAAATCCTTATAATACCCTTTCAGCCATTCAATGGCCTTGTCTATGAGACTAATTTTAGCATCTTTTGGTTTGGCCCTCATAAATAGATAAGACAAGAGTGTAATGATGGTTAAAGATATCAACCAGGAGGATACCAATGCGATGGATATCACAAGAAAAATAGGACCAACAACATCTCCCATGGCAGATTCTGCTAGGTAGAAAGATAAAAATGCAACTGCTGTCGTCAAGGTTGAAATGAGCAATGGTGTAAATAACTCTGAACAGGCTTGTATAGCAGCATCTTTTCTATCAATGCCTTCTTCTAGTTTTACGACTATGGTTTCGGCAACCACAATTCCATTATCAACCATCATTCCTAATGCCATAATTAAGGCAGCCAAGGTCACTTGATTAATACCAATATTCATAAGCCCCATGACCATAAATGTGGTTATAATAACTATTGGAATTAAGCTTGTTATAATTAATCCGGTGCGTATTCCTAAAAAGAAAAGCATAACCACTAATACAATGATTACAGACTGCATGAGATTGATCATAAACGCACCTACCTTTTCATCTATATAGGTATCCATGGATGATAAGGTGTGCAGTTCTAAACCTATAGGCAATAAGGCTTCCCATTTTCGTTTTATACGCTTTACTTCTTCCCCTAAAGCAATAATATTTGCATCATCTTTTAATGATATATGCAAGCTTATGGCATCCATACCGTTCACACGTACCCTATTAGTTGCCGGGGAAATATATCCTTTTTCAACGGTCGTAATATCTTTTAAATAGACCAATTGACTGCCATCTCCAACTGGAATAAGCATATCACTAATATCTTCAAGCGAATCAAAATTTCCTGTAGGTTCTAATATAATTCGCTCGTCCTCTACATTAATTTGTCCACCAGAACTTAATATGTTTTGTGCAGATATAATACCGCTTAATTTTTGAGCAGATAAACCATACTCTTTTAGCCTAGAGTCATCAAATTCTACGAAGACACGTTCATCTTGTTCCCCTCCAATTTCAACTTTAGCAGCATTGTCCAATTTTATTAGGTCATCTTTAATAGCATCTACATATTCTTTCATTTCGGCATAGGAAAAACCATCACTTGTAATACCTAAAACAATACCAAATACATCCCCAATACCATCGTCATTTAAATTAGGTATTACAGTTGCTGGTAAGCCTTGAATTACATCCAATTTACGTCGTAATCTATCCCAAACACTTTGTAGTTTTTCTGGTGTAACTTCATCCTTGAGGGTCACACTAATAATTGA
>JBNMOX010000046.1:0-7900 GCA_051275835.1 Patiriisocius sp. | reverse complement strand
ATTTCAAGATCAAGCAGCAAACAGTAGTGTTTCATCACTATTAAATACTTATAAAAAAATAGAAGGAGTGTCACCGCTCATCTTGCTAAAACTAAAAATAAGTGAGCACAATAAACAAATAGAAATCCTTAAGATTGAACATGAATTGTATGAAAAATACATTAAAATGCTCGTGAGTAAAAATGCATTATTTCAATCACCTTTCAAAAACTATCTCATTACAAACAACTCATTAATAGAAAAATAGCCGAAGTTATTTCTCATATTATACTCACAAACATTAAGGTAGCTCTTAATAATATGGTATATTTAAAATACTATTAAAAAGAAACAATACTAATACAAAAATATTATGAAAAAAGCATTATTAGTATTTGGACTTACGTTGCTCTTTAGCCCCCTGTTGGGTCAAGTTGTTGTTAACGAGTATTCTGCTTCCAATTTAGAAGGGTACACAGATAATTACCAAAGTCAAGAAGACTGGATAGAGTTATACAACACGAGCTCTTCATCGGTAAATCTTGGAGGGTATCATTTAAGTGATAGTGAAACAAATACTGATAAATGGGAAATTCCAGCCGGAACTGTAATTTCTGCCAATGGATATCTTAGGTTTTGGTGTTCTGGAAGAGATGAAGCTTCTGGCACTAATTACCATACAAATTTCAAACTAAAACAAACAAAAGCAAATACAGAATCTATTGTATTTTCAGACACTGATGGAACTATTATAGATAGTACTGTCCTGCAAAAAACACAAGTAGAGCACTCCATAGGAAGAAGTCCAAATGGTGCTGCTACCTGGAAAATATTTACATCTCCTACCCTAGGTGGTGCTAATACTGGAGCTTCTTTTGATAGATATGCTGCGGTTCCAGAGTTGGATATAGCCGCTGGGTTTTATGGCGGGCCAGTGAACGTAAGTATTACTACTACAGAAGCTAATAGTACCATACATTATACAGTTAACGGGAATTTACCAACCACGGGAACCACTATATATTCTAACCCTATTACTATTACTACAACAAAAATTGTGAAAGCCTTGGTAGATCCAAACACCCCAGGTGTCCTTCCTAGCTTTATGACCTTTAATACCTATTTCATTAATGAAAGCCATACTCTGCCTGTACTTTCTGTATCTGCAAACCAAATGACAAACTTATTGAATGGAAATATCAATTTAAGACCAGAGGGTACCATGGAGTATTTTGACGCTGATGGACTACGACAGGATGTAGGCTATGGAGAATACAACAAGCACGGACAAGATTCTTGGGCTTGGGATCAACGAAGTTTTGATTATATAGCAAGAGATGAAATGGGATACCATGATGCACTAAATGAAAGAATTCTTTCTTGGTCTGAGAGAGAGAGCTACCAAAAAATCATTATACGTGCCGCTGGAGATGATAACTACCCAGGTATTGACTCAAGTGCACATATGAGAGATATGTTTATTCATAGGCTAGCCAATAAAAATGATCTTAACGTAGATATGCGTAAAGGAGAACGTTGTGTAGTATATGCCAATGGACAATATTGGGGGGTGTACTCTATACGGGAAAAAGTAAGTGATGCAGATTACACAAAGTTCTATTATGGTCAAGACAAATATAATATTCAGTATTTAATGAACTGGGGAAGTACTTGGGCACAATATGGAGGTCAGGATGCCTTTGATGACTGGAATGACATTCACAGTTTTGCCTTAAATAATGATCTATCCAATCAAGCAAATTACAATCAAGTAGCTGCAGAAATTGACGTGACTAGCTTGGTGGATTATATTCTTGTAAACTCATTTGCGGTTTGTACAGACTGGATTAACTGGAATACTTCTTGGTGGCGTGGTTTAGATCCTAATGGTGATCATACCAAATGGGGCTATGTTTTATGGGATGAAGACGCTACGTTTAATCACTATATCAATTACACGAATGTTCCAAACGAAAATGCAGATGCAGACCCTTGCTATCCAGAAGGAATAACGCAGGACCCTGAACAACACATTGTGTTATTAAATAAACTATTAGAAAATGAAGAATTCCGCCAGTACTATATCACACGATATATGGACTTAAACAACACGGTATTTACAGAGGCAGAAGCCCTTACTACCCTAGAAGGTATTGAGAGCTCTATTGCTGGAGAAATGCCAAGACATATTGGTAGATGGGGTGGTAGTGTAAGTGAGTGGGAAGGAAACGTTCAAAAAGTAAAAGATTTTATTATAGATAGAATTAATTTTTTACCAGGTGGGTTAAATGATTGCTACAATCTTACAGGACCTTATGATGTCACCATAGATGTGCAACCAGAGGGTGCTGGGCAAATACAATTTAACTCATTAACCATAAATTATGGAGATTATGTTTGGGATGGAACGTACCATGGAGGTATTGATATGAATATTAAAGCCCTTCAGACCAACCCAGATTATATTTTTGATCACTGGGAATTAGATAATCATACGGTGGCAGATGCAATGAGTGAAAGCTCCTCATTTGAATTAAACCAAAATGAGAACTTAGTAGCTGTATTTGTAGAAAACCTTGGCGGAGCAGATATTGTTATCAATGAAATTAATTACAAAGATGCTCCAGACTTTGATGTAAAAGATTGGGTAGAGATTTATAACAATTCTCCTTCACCAATCAATGTTTCGGGATGGGTGTTTAAAGATGAAGATGATCTTCATGAGTTTTTCATTCCGGCTGGTGTTGTCATGCAACCAGATTCATACATCGTTTTGGTGGAGGATCAGGTCGCTTTTCAAGCATTATTCCCAGGAGTACCTATTGTTTTTGGAAACATGGATTTTAGCTTAAGTGGCTCTGGAGAATTAATTCGTTTGTTTGATAACAATGGAATTCTTGTAGACTCGTTGACTTATGATGATCAAGACCCTTGGCCAGAAGCAGCAGATGGACTAGGACCAACCTTAGAATTAATAAATCCAGACCTTGACAATACAGTACCAGAAAACTGGCAATCATGTAATAATGCAGGATTTGAACATGGTACACCAGGTGAGATAAACAATCAAAATTGTGTGCTAGGATCTGAAAACAATATTTTATTAGATGTTACCATATTCCCTAATCCAATGGATGTAAAAACAACCATTGTAGTGCGTAATGCTACTGCAGGATTAGAGGTAATTATGTATGATCTGTTAGGAAGAGAAGTTAAGACCAAAAAATCAAATTCAAATACAGTAACCTTAGAAAGGGGCAACTTAAACTCTGGAGTATATCTATTAAAGATTAAGACCCAAGGGGGTACACTACAAGACACCAAGAAGTTGATTCTTAAGTAGGTTACAACGTTTACTTTATTAAAATCCCCTCCAATTAGTATTGGAGGGGATTTTTTTATTTCCCTAATCATTCGAAAAACCACACTTTATTTCTTCATCATTATTTAACTATATTTACAGTACTCCTCATATATTAGAAACCACATCGACTGTGTATACTTATGTCTTTTATTATTAAAAAACATCGTTGATTAAACGGTGTTTTTATTGATCAAACGGTACTGTTCCGTTTGATTTGCCGTTAGAAAAAAACCTCTTTGCTCCTTATCATTTATGTGTATTTTCGAAGAATACAATCAAAAAAATCCCCTAAAGCAAGGAATCAATGAACATACGCTGGAGCACTAAGATTATAGATCCGAAAGAGTTAATACAAATTTCAAGAGGAGACAATCAAATAATACATAAATACTTACAACAATTTGAGACCTTAATTCCACAACGAATTGAAAGCTTACAAGAACGTTTAAAAACCAATGACAGAAAGCAAGTACGACAACTATTACATCAAATGAGTCCGCAATTGCAATTTTTCGGAATCCCAGATATCATACAACCCATTAGACGCCTGGAACACGAATATGAAACCATGCCCATAGCAGAGCTACAGGAGTTAATTGATACGATCGTAGTAAAGTTAAATCTGGCAATTATAGACGTAGCCACAACCCTTAAAGAAAACTTCTAACAACCAATCCTATGCTAGCAAAGAAATTATTTTTAATTGTCTTCATTTTAGGTACTATCTTAACCAGTAAAGCACAATCCTTTACAAAGGCCGAACAAGATTCTTTGATGAACACTTGGAATGATCTAAACCAAGCTGATACCATTCGTTTAAAAGCTATTGGAGATATCGCAATAAAAGGGTATCGGTTTAAGAATCCAGATAGTCTTTTTTATTATGCTCAATTACAATATGACTTTGCAAGCTCCATAAAAAACAAAGCATTTCAGGTGATCGCCTTAAACACACAAGCAGATGCTTATTTGTTAAAAGGCGTACCAGACAAAGCCTACGATCTTCTGAGTACTGCATTGAAAACTTCTGAAAAGATTGAAGATAAAAAACTAAAAATCATGACCTTAGGCAATACCTCTAGAATGTTCGAGGCAAAAGGCGACCTAGAAAAGGCCCTCGAGTATAGTTTGGAGATATTAGCCATTAGTGAAGAAATTCAAGATCAGGAAGGAATTGGAAGAAGTTTATCCAATATTGGGGAAAATTATTTTAAGAAAGGTGATTTTCCTAAGGGGCTTGAATATCTAAATCGATCAAAGAAAATATTTAACGAACTTGACAGTCAATATAATTTGGTTAAAGTACAGTCCTCCATGGCTCAAATTTATCTTCAACAAGGAAATCTAGACGAAGCCCTTGAGCTTATTCTTTTAAACCTAGCCTATTTTGAGGAAACTGGAAACAAAACACTTATGTCTGGCTCCTTATCCAATTTAGGCGGTATTTATGCAAGGCAAGGAAATAATAAAAAAGCATTAGAATATTTAGAGCGGGCTATGGCGTTTTTCGAAGCGTCGGGAAACACTCCATACATAGCAATACTTTCACAGAATATTGGGCAAATATATTTTGATGAAGGTGACCTAGATCAAGCATTAACAAACTTGACAAAAAGTTTAAAACTTTCCGAAGCAATTAAAAACGAAAACTTTGCTGCAGCTGCAAAGGGTAAAATTGGAATTATTCTTGCTGCCCAGGAAAAATACCCCGAAGCAATCGCTTACGGAACAGAAGAATTAATTTTTCTCCAAGACACTAAGGATGTAAGAGGTATACAAATGGCTTCTGCTAACCTTTTAAAAAGCTATAAAGCTATCGGAAACTATAAAAAAGCATTCGAAATGAATGAGCTCACTATTAAAATGCGTGATAGTTTGAATAGCCAAGAAAATCAAAAAGCACTCATTGAAGTACAAGTACAATCTGACTATGACAAGCAAAAAGCTGTTGATGATGTAGAAAATGAAAAAGAAATCGAAATTGCAAAACAGAAAACAAAAGCACAACGAAACATATCAATAGCTATTGGTGTAGTATTACTTTTAATCTCTCTATTAGCATATGTTATTTTTAATCGCCTCAAAATAACCCGAAAACAAAAAAAGATCATAGAGGAACAAAAGAAAAAAGTAGAGCAATCTGAAAAATACAAAGAGCAGTTTCTTGCCAATATGAGTCATGAAATTAGAACACCCATGCATGCCATTTCGGGGATGATAAAAATCCTAGAGCGCAATAAGCACCCTGTATCACAAGATGTATACCTAAAGGCCATGCAAACCAGCTCAGAGAATCTCGTGGTTATCTTAAATGATGTGTTGGACCTTTCAAAAATAGAAGCTGGGAAACTAGATATTGAAAATATTCCAATGAATCCAACATTGGTTATAGAAAATGTTGCTCAAATTTTAAAATACAAGGCCGAAGAAAAAGGGTTAAAACTAACATACAGCCTTGCCAACAATGTGCCTTCTTTAATTATGGGAGACCCTACACGCCTCAATCAAATTCTTATCAACTTAGTAGGAAACGCTATTAAGTTTACGGAGAAAGGTACCGTAGATATTGCGCTAGAAGTAGTACAAAAACAGCTTCAAATTCAAATAAAAGATACCGGTATAGGAATATCAAAAGATAAACAGGAACACATTTTTACAGCCTTTGAGCAAGCCAAAGAATCAATTACACGCCATTATGGAGGGACAGGGCTTGGCCTTAGTATTTCAAAACAATTGGTAGGATTACTAGGCGGAAAAATTTGGTTGAAAAGTACGGAAGGGGAAGGAAGTACTTTTTATGTGTCATTACCGCTAACATTAGCAGCAGCTAATGTTAGTGTTGAAGGACTTATTTCAGAAGAGAAATTAAAAGCCATGACCCTATCTCTCAAAGATATTCGTATTCTTATTGCTGAAGATAATCCCTTCAACCAAATGATTGCACAAGATGATCTATCCTATTATTTAAAAGGAATCACCATAGACACAGTAGAAAATGGAGCTTTGGCTCTAGAGAAATTTAACACGAATGCTTATGACCTCATCCTAATGGATGTCCAAATGCCGGAAATGAATGGTTTCGAAGCCACCAAAAAAATCAGGGAAATTGAAAAACTGGGAAAAAAGGAAGTCGGAATTCCAATTATTGCCATGACCGCTAGTTTATTGAAAACTGAAGTTGACAGTTGTTTTGAGGCGGGAATGGATAATTATATTCCTAAGCCCTATACTACAGAGGAATTAATTGGGCCCATATATATGGAGTTAATTCAGAAAAAAAACGAATCAAATAAAACACACTAATATGTCCTATCTAAACCAAAAGGTATTTATTGTAGATGATGAGCCACTTCTTTCAGAGATGCTAACCGATTATTTATTGAATCATCATCCAAATTTGATTATTACATCATTTCTAACAGGAGAAGAATGCCTTAAGAATCTATATGAAAATCCGGCTATTATCATATTGGATTATCATCTAAATTCAAAGAAAATAGATGCTGCCAACGGCATAGACATTCTTAAAGAAATCAAGCAACAAAATAAAACCACACCAGTTATCATGCTTTCTAGTCAGGATAGCTATACGAAGGCTGCCCAAACAATAGGACTTGGAGCTGTGCATTATGTAATAAAAGGACATGAAGCGTTTGAGGAAATTCAAAAATTAATTGAAGCTAACATATAGTTAGGTTAAGATATGATTGATTTAACCTTTTTAGAGAAATTGACTAAAGGCGATATTCAGAAAATGAAAAAATATATATCGATGTATCTGTCTGTCGCTCCTGAAATTTTTGAACGTATGCGTAAAAGCTTACATGAAGAAAATTGGTCAAGTTTAGCTCTAAATGCACACTCTATTAAACCACAAACGGATTATATGGGAATTGAATCTTTAAAACAGGTTTTAATGGAAATTGAATACGCTCTAGTAAAAGAGAAATATCATTCTTTAACAACTTTATTTGAAACAGCTTTTGAGTTACATGAAAAATCTCAAGTTATTTTAAATGATAAATTCAAAGAACTCTGATTTGGTTTATGGAATAATGATACGCAGAACCTATTTTCAGTACTCAATATTTAATGTTAAGTTTATAACCTATGTCTTTAAATAAAATAAGTTGCCTTATCATCGATGATGATCCTTTTATACGAGAGCTTCTTCAAGATAAGTTACACCAGTATTTTCCAGATGTAAATTTGCTATCTACTGCAAGTAGTGGCAGGAATGGTTTAGAAAAAATAGCGCTGTATAAACCGCAACTTATTTTTCTTGATGTGGAAATGGCAGACATGACTGGTTTTGAAATGCTAGCGCAGCTATCAACGATTAACTTTCAAGTCATATTTATTACTTCATACAGTCATTATGCCATCAAAGCCATTCGTTTTAATGCCTTAGATTATTTATTGAAGCCCATTGATTTGGGAGAGTTAAAAAGAGCTATAACTCGTTTCAAAGATCAGGATAGATTAACGCCTCAAAAGGAAAACTTAGCCTTAGCATTACATAATCTATCTACCAATAAGGTAGCAGACCATTTGTTG
>JBNMOX010000045.1:0-7901 GCA_051275835.1 Patiriisocius sp. | reverse complement strand
TCTACTGCAAAAGCTATGTGATGGACACCCTCCCCTTTTTTGTCAATAAATTTTGCAATAGCGCTGTCGGGGCGAGTAGCTTCTAACAATTCTATTTTGTTTTCTCCACAGATAAAAAAAGAAGTATTCACTCCTTCTCCTGCTACTTCTTCGGTCTTATAGTGCTCATACCCTAACAAGGCACTATAAATTTCGTTAGCCGCTTGTAAGTCTTTTACTGCAATGCCTATGTGTTCAATTTTACGCATATTTTTAGTTTTTTCTTCGGAAACACTAGGGTTTGACAATTCTTTAGGACTACAAATCAACTACTAACATTTCAGAAACACTTCAAAAATAACAATTACCAAGCAAGCAAAATAGCCCCAATACTATTAATTGTAGTACTTTTGCCATATGATAGAAAGTAACAGACAGAAAAAAATTGCAGGGGTGCTTCAAGAAGACCTTGCCAAGGTATTGCAAAATAGGTTACGCGAAGCTGGACAATCGGGAATTTTAATTTCGGTGAGCAAAGTAAGTGTCACCACAGATTTATCTATTGCTAAAGTATATGTGAGTGTTTTTCCTTCTACAAACGCAAGAGAAATTACCGCAGAACTCAATAGTATTAAGCCACGAATAAAACACGAAATTGCTCAGTTAACAAAACACCAATTGCGCAGAATGCCCGAACTCACTTTTTATAATGACGACTCTTTAGATTATATAGAAAAAATAGAAGACGCCGTAAAAGGAGAAGAAAACCCTATAGAAAACCCAAACTTACTTCCTAAAAGAAGAAAATCATAAGCTATTGAATGTCTCGCTGTACATCGCAAAGCGGTATCTCTTTTCATCAAGCAGCAACAATGCCATTAATATCATAACCATCATTGCCGCCACAGGTGTTGTGGTTGGTGCTTTGGTGTTATTTATTGTACTCTCTGGCTTCTCTGGACTTAAGGACTACAGCCTACAATACACCAATATCTTTGACAGTGACCTAAAAGTATATCCTGCCTCTGGTAAGACTATTCTATACACAGAAGCGCAAAAAAAACAGCTTGCTAACATCCCAGAAATTGACGCAGCTTCTCAAATTGTAGAAGAACGCGTGTTGATTCAGTTCAAGGGCAAGAATGACATGGCCTATATTAAAGGAGTAGACACACAGTACGACTTTGTAAACCCAACAGATAGCATTCTCATTTCAGAAACTTGGCTAGCTCCTAATCGCAATGAGGTTGTAATAGGGTATGGCACCTCTCATAAATTAGGCTTAGGAGTTAGAGACTATAGTAGTTTACTAGAATTGTTTGTTCCTAAACCAGGCATTGGGCAAATTGACGCCCTAAACCCCTCCAGAGACTTTAGTAAAGAAACTGCTGTGGTCTCAGGTATTTACTTTGTAAACGAAGAACTCAATAGCAAATATATTTTTAGCGACCTCAACTTTGCGAGACGCTTGTTAGGTATGGACAGCACTAAAATTTCTGCATTAGAAATCAAACTAGTTCCCGGGGCATCAGAAAAAGACACCAAAGAAAAACTAAGCGCCCTATTTGGAGAAAGTGTTCTTATAAAAAACCGCATCCAACAAAACGATGCGCTCTATAAAATGTTAAACACCGAAAATGTAGCCGTATATCTTATCTGTACTTTGATTATGATTATAGCACTATTTAATGTCATTGGCGCTATTATTATGATGATCCTAGACAAGCGAAAAAACATTAAAACGCTCTATAATGTGGGAGCAACTATCAAGGAAATACGAAAAGTGTTCTTTTTACAGGGTGCGCTTATGACTTTTTTAGGAGGGGTGCTTGGAATTGCATTAGGGGTGCTTGTGGTTTGGCTGCAAGTTCAGTTTAAGTTTTTATACATCACACCCAATTTACCATATCCTGTAAGGTTACTAAGCAGTAACGTTGTTATTGTCTTTGTAACTATCTTTGGACTAGGCTTATTGGCGGCTAAAATTGCTGCCAGCAGAGTGCGTGAACAATTGTTAAGGTAATGTTATACAAACTGGAAGTCTCCAAACTTTCCCAACACCTCATCAAAAGCAGCAAAGACATCTTGGCTTTGATCACTTGTAACCATTTTCATGCGGTATTCTTTAAAGTGAGGAATCCCTTTAAAATAATTGGTATAATGTCTTCTGGTCTCAAAAACACCTAAAATCTCACCTTTCCAGTCTATAGCCATTTGCAAATGACGTCTTGCCGCTTCTACGCGTTCTTGCATAGTAGGAGGCGCTGCATGTGTGCCTGTTTCAAAATAATGCTTAACTTCTTTAAAAAACCAAGGATACCCAATACTTGCGCGTCCAATCATAGCGCCATCCAGTCCAAATTTATCACGCATGAGCATGGCTTTTTCTGGTGTGTCTACATCTCCATTTCCAAAGACAGGGATATGCATGCGTTGGTTATTTTTAACTTCGGCAATAGGATGCCAATTTGCTTCCCCTTTATACATCTGTGCTCGGGTTCTACCATGAATAGAAATAGCCTTACAGCCTACATCTTGCAAGCGTTCTGCTACTTCAACAATTTTAATAGAATCATCATCCCAGCCCAAACGTGTTTTTACCGTCACAGGAAGTTTGGTGTGCTTTACCATAGCTTCGGTTAAGGAAACCATTAAGTCTATGTCTTTTAAAATACCTGCTCCAGCTCCTTTGCTCACCACTTTTTTAACAGGACACCCAAAATTAATATCTATAATGTCCGGGCCACTGGCTTCAACAATTTCTACACTTTTAAGCATAGATTCTAATACTGCTCCAAAGATTTGAATACCTACAGGACGTTCTTTTTCATAAATATCGAGTTTCATCACGCTTTTAGCGGCGTCACGAATTAAGCCTTCGCTAGAAATAAACTCGGTATACACTACATCTGCTCCTTGCTCTTTACAGAGTGCACGAAAGGGCGGGTCACTAACGTCTTCCATAGGCGCAAGTAACAACGGAAATTCTCCAACATCTATATCACCTATTTTAGCCATGTGCAATGCCCATAAAAAAGGGCCTCTCTTTTAAACGTTAAACTTGATGCAAAAATAGTGAAATTATTTTCTGAAAATTTAAAATTTCAAGGCATTGACCTTATTTCAGTCTTTCGCCCTCGTCTGTAGTTGTGTTACGATTGTTATCACGAAGTCTCGCATTTCCGAAGTTATAAACAAAACCAAGCCGAAACAATCGCGACTCTGCTCTTGCAAAATAGCTGTTGTCTTGGTTTCCATATCGCGAACTAACAGGTATGTTATTTGTATTAAAAATATCATCGACGCCCAAGGTAACACTAGCGCTATCCTTCCATAATTTTTTTCGTACCGAAGCCGACAGGTTAAACTGGTTTTTATACATATAAGACCCAAAAATAAGGTTTGAGATATACAATACAGTAATATCACTTGTAAGGCCTAATCGCTCAGAAAGAGTGAACCCATTATACATTTGGCCATAAAACCCGTAGGTGTTGACCACTGCGGTTTCTTGACTGCTTTGTAAGGCAAAAAACTCGTTTTCTATAAAAAATCCAGAAGTAACCACTTGCAAATACCACCAAGAAGTTAATGGTTTTGCAAATACCAAATCCAAGCTATATTGGTATTCTTCTATCATATTAGAATTTATGTTTTGCAAGACGCGCGTATCGTTGTTCTGAAACCTTAATGCTTCCAATGGGTTTTGAATACGCCAGTAATAGGCTTCCAAAAACCACGTGTTTTTATAGGAATAACTAAGCGTGTATTTGGAGTCTATAGCAGGTACCAAATTTGGGTTTCCGTCATTAAAGTTGTTTTCATTAATGAAATATCGAAACGGATTTAAGCTCTCATACCTTGGTCTAGTGATTGTTCTTGCATAGCTTAGTCCAAAGCTATTGTTTTCATTTAAATTATAGGATACCGATATGTTTGGAAACAATTCAAAATAATTTTGTGTGTTTACAAGTCCTTGTGTTTCCGATGTTCCTGTAACATCTGTTTGTTCTCCTCTTAATCCAAGTTGTAAGCTCCATTTTTTCAAATCTTTGGAAAAACTAAGGTAAGCTGCAAAAATATTTTCTTCATATTCAAAAGCGTCAGACAAGGCTGCGTTAAAGTTCGTTCCGGTTGCTGTAATGTCAAAGAAGTCTAAGCCACTATCGGTTACAATCCCGCTATACTTCAAACCCGCTTCAACAGTTCCTGAGAGTACTGGAGCGGTATAGTCTAATTGACCCGTGGCAATGTCACTATCTTGAATTCCGTTTGTGAAAAACTTATTGCTTCGTAAAAAAGTTCCGTTGGGTGAAAAATAATTAGTGGCGACTTCTTGATTTCTGTCGGCGCTATACGTAACATAGTTACCATCTAGCACTACTTGAGCTCCAGCATCACTTAATTTCCAAGTATAATTAAAATTAAACGCCAAATTAGATGTGTTTCTCTTAGAGTTACTTGCAGTAGTAAAGGTAGAGTCTATCTGCTGTTGTGGATTGGTATCTATAGATAAGGCGTTATTGCTGTAACTCACATTGGGAGACACAAAAACATTGGCACTCACTCCAAAGGCGTGATTTTCATTTGCTGTAACATCTAGCACTATATTTCCTTGATGCGCATTACTTTTTGTTTCTCTTGTAAATAATGAGTTTCTATATCCATTGGTTGTCACCTCATCTGGATTAAAAAAGCGCGTAGCATTCTCATCCTCCTTAAACTCTTTTCTAGGTGAAAAAGAATAACTCCCATAGGCGTTTAGCCAATCATTTTTATAGAAATGCGCAGTACCTATTCTATATTTTGCATACACCGCTTGCTCATAATTTCCGTTAATAGATCCTTTATAGCCTACAGAAATAGCTCTAGTTGTAGTGATATTTATAACGGTTCCAGCCTCTGCGTCATATTTTGAAGATGGGTTTGTAATAACCTCCACAGATTTTATGAGCGTAGCATCGGTATTACGCAATAAAGAACGTGTTTCCTCGGGAGAAAGATAGACGCGTTTATTATTAAAATAGATTACAGGCGTCGTGTTTTTTACTGAAATACCCTGTTCTGAAACCACGACTCCAGGGGTTCTTTTAAGTACATCCATAGTATTTCCTGTGGCTATCGATGTGTTTTCTACGTTAAACGTTAGTCGTCCTGGTTCTTTTTGAATCGTTGGCGAATTGGCAGAGATGACTGTTTCCTCGAGCATTTCAGAACTTTTTAGCAATTTTATTGTGCCAAGGCTGGAGCTTTTGGTAAGCGTTACTTGTTTCGTAAGGGTTTCAAAACCTATAAAACTGAAAATCACTTGATAACTGGAAGGCTCTAGGTTTGAAACGCTAAAATTTCCGAAGTCATCTGTAGTTCCTCCTTTCGTTGATATGATTTCTGACGCTTCTCCATTTGAGTCCACTTCCTGAACTAATACGGTCACAAAAGAAATTGGTTCGTCATTCACGTCAACAACAGTACCAGTGAGGTCACTTTGTTGGGCAAGTATGGCAAGAGGAAAAATCGCAAAAAGCACTAGCCATTTTTTAATCATGACACATAAATTTATAATTCTTGAGCAGCAAGAATGTAGGTAGGTTGGTCTCTATTATAGGGCAATACTATTAGATTTGTAAAAATCAATTAGTTGCTCCTACAAATATGTCGATTTAAATGTAAACTATTTTGTCTATCTGTAAAAAATCGATTAAAAGTAAAAAGGTGTACATGATGCCCTTTTGTGGTATCTTTGTACCCTCAAATTTGCTTGAAATACTTGCAAATTATGGTTTTGAAACAGGAAGCTACATGAAGAACATACGCAATTTTTGCATTATTGCCCATATTGATCACGGTAAAAGTACCTTGGCAGACAGATTGCTAGCAGCCACTGGCGCTGTTACTGAACGCGAGTCTCAAGCACAGTTACTTGATACAATGGATTTGGAACGGGAACGTGGTATTACCATTAAGAGTCACGCTATCCAAATGAACTACACACACGAGGGTGAAGAATATGTCTTAAATTTAATCGACACACCTGGACACGTAGATTTCTCCTATGAGGTTTCTCGTTCTATCGCAGCTTGTGAAGGTGCTTTATTAGTTGTAGATGCGGCGCAAAGTATCCAAGCCCAAACTATTTCTAACCTATATCTTGCACTAGAAAATGATTTAGAGATCATTCCTGTGCTCAACAAAATTGATTTGCCATCTGCCAATCCAGAAGAAGTAACAGATGATATTGTAGATCTTTTAGGTTGTAAAGCAGAAGAGATTATTCCAGCCAGTGCAAAAACAGGTCTTGGTATTACTGAAATATTAACGGCAATTATAGAAAGAGTTCCTGCTCCAAAAGGAGTCAAAGAAGAGTCATTACAGGCTTTGATTTTTGATTCTGTGTACAACCAATTTAGAGGTGTTGAAACCTATTTTAGAGTCTTGAATGGAGAAATTAGAAAAGGGCAACATATTAAGTTTATGGCCACAGGCAAAACCTATTATGCAGATGAGGTAGGAACGCTTAATTTAACTCAAACACCAAAGAAAGTAGTTTCTACTGGTGATGTTGGATACCTTATTACAGGTATTAAAGAAGCTAAAGAAGTAAAAGTAGGTGATACCATAACGGATGCAAAAAGCCCAACAACAAATATGATTGAAGGGTTTGAGAATGTTAAACCTATGGTTTTTGCGGGTATTTATCCGGTAGACACAGAAGACTATGAAGAGCTGCGTTCTTCTATGGAAAAACTACAACTTAATGATGCATCCCTGGTTTTTATACCTGAAAGTTCTGCCGCTTTAGGTTTTGGATTTAGATGTGGGTTCTTAGGAATGTTACACCTTGAGATTATTCAAGAACGTTTGGAGCGTGAGTTTAATATGACGGTGATTACAACCGTACCTAACGTGTCTTACAACGCATACACTAACCGAGAGCCAGATAAGCTTCTTTTAGTAAACAACCCTAGTGATTTGCCAGAGCCCTCTAGCCTTAACCGTATGGAAGAGCCTTATATCAAAGCAACCATTATTACTAAATCAGATTTTGTGGGTAATGTTATGTCTTTGTGTATAGAAAAACGCGGGCAAATTACCAACCAAACCTATTTAACTACAGAGCGTGTTGAGTTGACTTTTGACATGCCTTTAGCAGAAATTGTATTTGATTTTTACGATCGTTTAAAAACGGTGTCTAAAGGATATGCTTCTTTTGATTATACTCCTATTGGTATGCGTGAGTCTAAACTAGTAAAGTTAGATGTCTTATTAAATGGTAACCTAGTAGATGCTTTATCTGCTTTATTACACGAAGACAATGCGTATGATATTGGTAAAAAAATATGCGAAAAGTTACGCCAGCTTATACCAAGACAACAGTTTGACATTCCAATACAGGCAGCTATTGGAGCAAAAATAATCTCTAGAGAAACGGTAAAAGCAGTACGTAAAGATGTAACTGCAAAATGTTATGGTGGTGATATTTCACGTAAACGTAAACTACTAGAAAAACAGAAAAAAGGAAAGAAACGTATGCGCCAAGTTGGTAATGTGGAAATCCCACAAGAAGCTTTTATGGCCGTTTTGAAATTAAATGACTAAATAAAAAAGGTGCTTAATCAGCACCTTTTTTATTATAATATTCTTAAAAAACTGGTTCGAAGTAGTGCAACCACAATTTCTATAACCCTGTAGTTCGTTTTTGTCGTTTTTACAATTTTAAATAGGTGGGTTCCTGAATAAGCCTGAAACCTTTTGTTGTAAGATGTACAATAGCTATCATACACTCCCTAGTTCCCTATCCATCACCACAAGACGTTAGCGCAAATAAGTTTGTTCCGTGTCGGTTGACACCCTTTTGTGGTCACTCTCCACACGTAGCTCCTGCAGCGCGCAATCCTTCTATATACACATCATAAGATGTACCT
>JBNMOX010000044.1:0-8118 GCA_051275835.1 Patiriisocius sp. | reverse complement strand
GTAAAATTAAAAAAAAGAAGAAAGCTTTATATATGAAAATAGCAATAGTTTGTTATCCAACGTTTGGAGGAAGTGGTGTAGTCGCTACAGAATTGGGCGTAGCCCTAGCAGAACATGGACATGAAATTCATTTTATTACCTATAAGCAACCAGTACGACTAGATTCGATTTCTAGAAAAATACATTTTCATGAAGTTACGGTACCGCAATATCCCTTATTTAAATACCAACCCTATGAGCTAGCACTCTCAAGCAAGCTAGTAGATATGGTAAAACTATATCAAATAGACATTATGCATGTGCATTATGCCATACCGCATGCCTATGCTGGCTATATGGCAAAACAGATGCTAGCAGAAGAAGGCATTCATATTCCTATGGTGACCACCTTGCACGGTACCGATATTACCCTAGTAGGGAATCATCCTTTTTATAAACCAGCCGTTACCTTTAGTATTAATAATAGTGACTGTGTGACCTCTGTATCACAAAGTTTAAAAGATGACACCCTGCGTTTATTCGATATAAAAAAAACGATTAATGTGGTGCCTAATTTTATCGATATCGAGCGTTTTCAAAATCCGTATACAGATTGCCAGCGTGATCTCATGGCTTTGCCAGAAGAGCGTATCATTACACACGTTAGTAATTTAAGACCTGTAAAAAGGGTACAAGACATTATTAAAACATTTCATTTAGTACAAAAAGAAATTCCGTCCAAATTACTGATGGTTGGAGAAGGACCAGAAAAAGAACCCGCTGAAGCCCTAGCAGAATCCTTAGGTATTGCTGATAAAGTGATATTTTTCGGAAATAGTAACGAGGTGGATAAAATTTTATGTTTTTCAGACTTGTTTCTATTGCCTTCAGAAAAAGAGAGTTTTGGTTTGGCAGCATTAGAAGCTATGGCAAGTGGAGTACCTGTAATATCAAGTAATACAGGGGGACTTCCTGAAGTGAATATAGCTGGAGAAAGTGGCTATTTAAGTGCTGTTGGTGATATTCATGAAATGGCTGCCAATGCTATTAAAATTTTAAAAGATGATGCTACTTTAGCTCAATTTAAGATCAATGCCAAAAAGTCTTCTAAACGTTTTGATACAAAAACAGTAGTACCACAATACGAAGCATTGTATGAGCGTGCATTGGCTATGGCTACCTAATATTATTTTCCTGAAGAGATTATTTCTTTAATAGAATAATGTAAATCAATTGTACTATTTTTAGGGTTCAATACAATTGCTTTGAAAGAACGCTTACAACAATTAGCATCTCGGTTAACAGGAACACTTTTTTTTGACGATTTACACAAAACCATCTATGCTACAGATGCTTCTGTATATCGCAAAATTCCATTGGCGGTTGCATATCCTAGCACAGCAAAAGACATACAAGAACTTATCTATTTTGCAAAGAAGCACAGGGTGTCTTTAATTCCCAGAACAGCAGGAACATCCTTAGCAGGACAATGTGTGGGCGAAGGTATTGTAGTTGATGTATCAAAGCACTTTACACAGATTATAAGCCTAGATGTAACTGCAAAAACAGTAACTCTACAACCTGGTGTGATACGGGATGAATTAAATGCCTATTTAAATCCTCATGGCCTCTTTTTTGGCCCCAATACATCTACTTCCAATAGGTGTATGATAGGCGGTATGGTAGGGAATAACTCTAGTGGTACTACTTCCATACAATACGGAGTTACTAGAGATAAAGTACTCGCGATGGACTGCCTCTTGTCTGATGGATCTGAAGCTACTTTTTCTGCACTTTCTTCTGAAAAGTTCTTAGAAAAAATCACATTAGACTCCTTAGAAGGTACGATTTATAAAGACCTTTATGATGCTTTAAACCATACAGCGGTACAAGAAGGAATACGCAGGGAATTCCCGAAGCCAGAAATACATAGACGCAATACAGGCTATGCTATTGATGAACTCCTAGATGCCAAGATATTAGGAGGAGATAGGCCTTTTAATATGTGCAAAATATTAGCAGGTAGTGAAGGTACTTTGGTATTTACAACCGCTATTACTTTGCAACTAGATGCCTTGCCTCCAGTAAAAACAGCCATGATCGTTACGCATTATGATAGTTTACAAAAAAGCTTACTGGATGTTGTAAACGCAATGAAGCATGAGTTGTATACTTGCGAACTCATGGATAATATCATTCTAGAACGCACCCAAGAAAATGCCATGTATCGTCCGTATCGTTTTTTTGTCAAGGGCAATCCAAAAGCCATGCTCTTACTGGAAATGAAGGCTGAAACAGAAAATGTATTGCAGGAAAAATTAAAGGGACTACAAGAAACCTTAGCTGAAGCAGGTTTGAGTTATCATCATGTGATACTGAAAGGAGATGATATAACTAAAGCTTTGCACCTAAGAAAAGCGGGGCTTGGTTTATTAGGGAATATGGTGGGAGATAAAAAGGCGGTGGCTTGTATTGAAGACACAGCTGTTGCATTAGAAGATTTACCTGCCTATATCGATGCGTTTACAGAGATAATGAAATCGTATAATCAAGAGGCGGTTTACTATGCGCATGCTGGGGCAGGGGAGTTGCATTTACGCCCCATACTGAATTTAAAAACAGGAGAAGGCGTTTCTTATTTTAGAAAAATAACGACCGATGTCGTGCATCTCGTTAAAAAATACAAGGGTTCTTTTTCTGGAGAGCATGGAGATGGTATTGTACGGTCAGAATTTATACCGCTCCTTATTGGTGATACAAATTATGACATAATAAAACGTATAAAAAACAGCTTTGACCCGAATCATATTTTCAATCCAGGTAAGATTACCGAGGCTTATAAGATGGATGTGTCCTTGCGTACGGTTCCAGATCAAGCCACACCAGAGATTGACACAGTGTTGAACTTTGATGACTCTCAAGGCATCATTCGGTTGGCAGAGAAATGCAATGGGAGTGGAGATTGTCGCAAATCTGCCGCTGCTAGTGGTACGATGTGCCCAAGCTACCAAGCAACGAAAAATGAAAAAGATACCACGAGGGCAAGAGCAAATGCCCTTCGTGAGGTATTAACGACCAATAAGGCTACAAATAAATTTGACTCAAAACAACTTAAAGACGTTTTTGATCTATGCATAAGCTGCAAGGCATGTGGTAGTGAGTGTCCTAGTAATGTAGACATGGCAACCAGTAAGGCTGAGTTTTTATATCAATATCAAAAAACACATGGTGTTTCCAGAAGCACAAAACTGTTTGCTCAAAGTAGTAAGTATACAAAACTTGGGGCCAAGATGCCAGCGCTTGTAAATGCACTTTATGCTAATAAAATGACGCGTACTATTATTAAACGAGTAGGAGGGATTGCTCAAGCGCGTAGCTTACCAAAACTTACGGTATGGAATAGGAAAGAACCATATATTCCGGTTAATCCTAGCGGTAAAAAAGTGCTTTTATATATCGATGAGTTTTCAAAATACTTGGATGGAACCTTAGCGCAAGATGCCATAGATTTACTTATTGGTTTAGGGTACGAAATAACTGTTGTTGATCACTTAGATAGCGCTAGAGCTCTCATTAGTAAGGGGTTTCTAGAAGAAGCTAAATTGGTCGCTACCGAAAACATACACTATTTCAAATCTAAAGTTTCTGATGCGATTCCTCTATTGGGTATAGAGCCTTCTGCTATTCTTGGGTTTAGAGATGAATTTTTACGTTTGGTAGATGATACTGTTGCTGCAACTCATGTTTCAAACCATGTATACCTGTTAGAAGAGTTTTTGGCTTCAGCATTTGAAAAGGGGGAAATATCTCGAGACCTTTTTACACAAGAGGCTACCGAAATTAAAATACATGTGCATTGCCACCAAAAAGCGTTAGGAAATCAAAAGACGACCTTTGATGTGCTAAACTTTCCGAAGCACTATAGCCCCACTTTAATTACATCTGGTTGCTGTGGCATGGCGGGTAGTTTTGGCTATGAAAAAGAACATTATGACGTGAGTATGCAAATAGGAGAATTGCGCCTGTTTCCAGCGGTTCGTAAAGCAAATACCACTACAATTATTGCCGCAAATGGCACGAGCTGTAGGCATCAAATAAAAGATGGGACCCAGCGCGAAGCACTGCATCCTATTACTATATTAAAGAATGCATTAGTTTAGTTTCCTATTTCAAAACTTGTAATCGTTGAGGTCGTTACTGTAGTGCTTTGTTCTGGAAAAGGTATTTCTATTCCAGGGATTCCACCGAGGTCTTCTAGCATATAATCTACGGTAGCTTCAGAAAATACAAGTCCGGTGTTTGCTGCATAATAATTATCGATCCATAAAACATCTTGTGCTGCAAGAATAGGAATGTTAATTGTGGTACTTCCTATTTGTATTTCAGTATTTATTTTTAGATTTAGCATTATGCGTGAACGAATAACATCTGTGTAGGTTTGTGTTCCTGCGGTATAAGACGTTAATGCTTCTCCTTGCAGCGAGGTGGATGTATAGTTTACAATAAAAGGAAAATCCATCACTGTTTCTTCAATTGTTCCAGATAAAGTACTTAGTTCTACTCCGCTACTAGCATTGGCATCATATAAAATAACATCGTTTAAGGGAATACTAATGTCTGGAAAACCTTCTATGGGTGCTCCATGAAGGCTGCCGTTAATAATAAGTTTTCCAATTTCTTTTCTCACTAGGTTTTGGGTGAGTATTCCTATCATAAAACCAGTAGCAATCTCTTCTTGGGTATCTATATTGGTATGCTCATTACCATTGGTTTGCTCTGTGCCATTTACAAACATGGTATCTTGATTTTCTAAGTCTTCACCAGAATTGCTGTAAGTCCAAGAAGTATTTGCAGTTAGTGGGAAGTAATCTGTCGTGTTGGCCGTATTATTATTATTTGATGCATCATCATCACTGCCACAACTCATTAGGCTTGATACAATAAGGCTAAGGCTAAGTATAATTTTTCTCATCTAACGTATTTTTATCGCAAATATATCAAAAAGGGTAGACTATAGTTTTTGGAACCAAAAGCCATATTTAGTGTAGCAAACATTTTGAGTTTGGTTTGTATAAAAAAAGCAGCTTTTTTTTAAAGAATTATGTTAGTATTCTGCAGAAAGCAAGGCCAAAAATTTGTCTAAGTTAGGCAAAATCACAATACGTGTTCTTCTATTTTTTGCTCTTCCCTCTTTGGTGTCATTTTCAGTAAGGGGAACAAAACTACTTCTTCCTGCTGCAATAAGTTTTTCAGGCGCTACTCCAAATTTATCTTGTAATGTTCTTATTACTGCTGTAGACCGCTCTACACTTAGCTCCCAGTTATCTTTGATACTTGCTCCTTTTTTTACGGTTTGGGCATCTGTATGGCCTTCTACCATGACTTCAAGCGCCGGTTCACTGTTTATAACATCTGCTAACCTTTTTAAGAGTCCGTTTGCTTTAGGATTTACTTTATAGCTACCAGATTTAAACAATAATTTATCAGAAATAGTAATCATGACCACGGTTTCGTCTATAGAAACATTGATATCATCATTTTCGCTATTTTCTCCAAAAGAAGCCTCTAGATTTTTCTTTAGGTTGTAGGACATAAGCAGATTCAGGGTGTCTTTTAAGGTGCGCGCATTGGATAGCTCTGTCTGATCTACATTGGCCAAAGCAGCCTTCATTTGCTCCTTATCTTCATTTGAAAATACCACATCTCCATGTTTTTGTAGCCGGCTATCACTCAATTCTTTTAAAGAAACGTTGGAATTTGAGAGCGATTGAATTTTTGCATTGTAATTGGAAACGCGGTCTTCAATGCCTTTTAGTTTATCTTCGAGTTCTTGCTTTTCAAGTTCGGTTTTAGATAGGCTAGCACTGGTGTTTTTGTATTGTGTTTCTAGCGTTAGATATTTCTTTTTAGATACACAAGAAGTAAATAGAATTGAACCTAAGATGGTTACTAATACAAGCTTTTTCATATATGTGGGTTTTAAATTACAACAAAAATACCTCAAAGCATCAGAGCATCTATTAAACTAAAAAAATAGGCTTTTTAACTCTGTTTAGTCTAAAAAAACAACATTAAGCACTGTTTCTAAGCCCCGCGTTGAGCAACACTCCTTTTTTTTAATGCCCCCGGCTGCGCAATAATTGCTCTATTATGTTTTTATAGTATAATAATGATTACGTTAAGTTTAGGTCTTTATTGTAATCCAAGGATCATTATATATAAAAAAAAGCAGTTACACATATAGGTAGCTGCTTTTTAAGGGATTCTTTTTTTTAAATTATCCTAAATATTTTTTTAAGATATGACTCTTACTTTCTTGACGTAAACGACGAATTGCTTTTTCACGAATTTGACGAACACGCTCACGACTTAACTCAAACGTATCTCCAATTTCTTGCAAGGTCATAGCAGGCTGACCGCTTAAACCAAAGTTTAATTTTACAACATCAGCTTCACGAGGTGCTAAGGTATCTAGCGCTCTGTCAATTTCAATTTTTAAAGACTCATGTATTAAGGCTTTATCTGGGTTTGGTGTTTCACCAGAGCTAATTACATCATATAAGTTGTTATCATTTTCACCTTCCTGGAAAGGAGCGTCCATTGATAAACTTCTAGATGAATTTTTCAAAGACTGTTTTACACTGCTCACCGTCATGTCCAATTCTTTTGCAATCTCTGAAGCAGAAGGAACACGTTGATGAACTTGCTCTAAATGAATAGACGCCTTACGTATCTTGTTAATATCACCAATCTTGTTTAAGGGTAAACGCACTACACGAGACTGTTCTGCAATAGCCTGAAGGATAGACTGTCTAATCCACCAAACTGCATACGAGATAAATTTAAAACCTCTCGTTTCATCAAAACGTTGTGCAGCTTTTACCAAACCTACATTCCCTTCATTAATAAGGTCACTTAAGGTAAGTCCTTGGTTTTGATATTGCTTTGCTACTGAAATAACAAAACGTAAATTTGCTTTTGTTAATTTGTCTAAAGCACTTTGGTCTCCTTCACGAATACGTTGTGCTAACTCAACTTCTTCCTCTGCGGTTATCATATCAATCTTACTTACATCTTGTAAGTAACTGTTCAAAGATTTTGTTTCTCTGTTTGTAACCTGCTTGGTAATTTTGAGTTGTCTCATAGGTGAAAATGTGTTTTAAGTTAAAGACCCTTAGGGTCAAATATTGTTGAAAAAAGACCGTATCTTATGTATAATAAATACAATACAATCATAAAATTTCAGTGAGTGAATATCAAAAAGTATGCTGTTCGTTCTATACAGGACTACCTCTTGTTTTTTGGTACTGATTATCTTTCTGAAATGCTAGCATTTCTAAAGAGAGTGTCACCACAATTTAAGTTCACTACATAGTTATACGTAAGAACTTCTGTTTTTGTTACAATAAAAAAATTTTTTTTCTAAAACCTTTATGGAGTTCGTGCAACTAATCTTTGTACATACATCGGATGACCTTCCAAAAGCGAAATCTTGACATCATTATACTAGTCGTCGCACCCTTTACAGCCAATACGTTTTCAATACAACGCTATGTGTTGGCGGATACCCCTACTTAAATTTTCCAAATTTTTGTGAAGCTATTGTAGGTTCTTTGATGCTAACAAACGCAGCTTTGTATATAAGCACTAGCCTTCTTAAGACAAATCAAAAGCTAAAACCTATTTATGTATATTCAATAGCTGTTTTAATTGCTGGGGTCTATGTACTACTTCAAGAGTTTAAAGTTCATGATTTGGGAGGCGCTAATGTATTTGATTTGTATGATGTGGTATTTTCATGTCTTGGTTTGATCCTTGTCTACCTATATTTAATATTTAAAGCGCCTAAGCATTCCGCTTCGAGTTAAGCCTGTGTATATTTGTAACAACAATTTTATATTGCTATGAAATTTTCAACTACCTTATTTGTATTTATTACGTCTCTATGTTCTTTCACAATGATCGGACAAGAAGACGTGTTTTCAGAAATAGAGTTAAGCAACGCTTCTGACATAGCCCAACTGGCAGCAGAAGGTTTTGCCGTAGATCATCCAAATATCGATGAAAATAATAGCATAAAACTATTCGTTTCTGAAACAGAACTCCAACGTTTAGAAGTCTTAGGGATTCCACATACTA
>JBNMOX010000043.1:0-8211 GCA_051275835.1 Patiriisocius sp. | reverse complement strand
ATTTATACCCGCTTGATTTTTTTCAAATGCTGTCCTTACATATTTAGTTGGTGAAAGATAATATTTTAAAATGTTTTTTTCTTTTTTAGCATTTGGAAAAGCAGTATTCCAGTTCCTAATGGCCTGTAACACTAGTTTCTGTGCAATTCTATAGCAGATAATAGGATTTGTAACTCCCATTAGCTTAAAATTGTTCATCATCTTTTGTTCAATGCCTATATATTCTTGTTTTTTTTGTGAAAGCCTATCATTCGATTCAAAATCTCTATAAAAAGCTAAGGGTTCATTGATATAAAAAACTTCATGCTTAAAAAATAAGCGTTGGTAAAAATCAAGGTCTTCACCTACTTTTATAGACTCGTCAAAAAGCATGTCTGGTGTAAATACAGTTTTTCTTATTAATGGCGTTGGGGATTTAACAACCCAGACACCTAATGCATCCCAAAAAACATTTCCAGATCTTTTAAAAGCTTTTTCTTGAGAAGCCCCAATGGTCTTTCCAGTTTCTTTTCCATTTTCATCAACTACAAGTGCACTGCTATGCACAAGATCAATAGCTGGTTTAGATTCCATTACAAAAACCTGTTTTTCTATCTTGTCCTTTTTCCAAAAATCATCATCGTCTAAAAAAGCAATATAGGTGCCATTTGCTCTTGAAATACCATAATTTCTTGCGGAAGATAAGCCTCCATTAGTCTTATAAAAATATTTGCATTCTTTAAAACCCTTACAAATTGCTTCAGCATAATTTACAGAAGAACCATCATCAATTACAAGTATCTCAATATTAGTATAGGTTTGTCCTACTACACTAGTGATTGCTTCCAATAAATAGGTATCCCTATTGTAAGTTGGTATTATAACACTAACTAATGGATTACTCATAGATTTTTAATTCTTCTATTTATCCTTTTCAAAATTCCAAAAAAACTGTTTTTCTTTTTTTGTTTTAATTTTTCTTCTGCAGCAATTTCATTTTTAAAAACATCATATTGATCTCCATAATATTTTCTAAAGATATCATCATCTTCTTTTTGTTTTAGAGGTAGAAATTTGGGATTATTACTAATCCCAGATGTATCAAATAAAGTTAAAAAACAAGGTATATGTTTAAAGGATACTTTATCACTTAAATAACATTTCAGAAAAAAAGCTCTATCGGAAGATATCTTATAGTTTTCATCATAAAAGCCCATAATATCAAAGACAGATTTCTTGAATAAAGTACTTTGATGCGGCAATGAAGTTTTCATAAAGTAGCTTGGATATAGCTCATCTGGGTATATTTTTTCTCCATGAATAAAGCTATAATCTCCATAAATAATATCTCCTTTAAATCCAGGATGATTTACAAATTCTTCAAGAATTGTATTTGATGTATACACATCATCGCTATTTAAAAATTGAAGATAAGTTCCCGTAGCCATCGAGATTCCTTTATTCATTGCATTAAAAATACCAGCATCTGGCTCACTCACCCAAGTGCTAATAAAATCATTTTCTGAATCCAAAATTTGTTTACTACCATCTGTTGAGCCACCATCTATAATAATATACTCTATGTTGGAATAGGTTTGACTTTTAACAGAAGCTATGGTTTTTTTTAAACCTGCAGCCTCATTAAAATTAATGGTAATAACAGAAACTTTTGGAGTATCCATAGTCTTAGCTTTGGTACCAGTGATACATTTTTTGAAGTCCTTCTTCTAGTTCCACTTGAGCTTTCCAACCCATGGCATTTATTTTAGAAACATCGGTAAGTTTTTTCATCGTGCCATCTGGCTTGTTTGCATTAAATACAAAATCACCTGTATAACCAACCACTTTTTTAATGAGTTCTGCTAAATCTGCTATAGAAATATCACTCCCAGTACCAATATTAATATGGGAATTGCGCACTTCTGCTTCTGAAACATCTGCATTAACATGTTCTAGTAAAAAAAGACATGCACTCGCCATATCATCTACCCACAATAGTTCTCGCATGGGTTTTCCGCTACCCCAAATTTCAACGGTTACCGTATCGTGATCCTTGGTAATACCCATTTTTTGAAATACTGCAATGATAGCCTCTTTACTAGCATTTCCGTCGATATCACCTATAGGTAGCTTCTTCAAATCGGCACAAATCAATTCCCAATTATTTTGTTCCCAGGCATTCCCTAAATGTATTTTACGTAACAAAGCTGGCAACACGTGTGCATTTTCTAAATCAAAATTATCATTAGGTCCATATAAGTTGGTAGGCATGGCACTTATAAAATTGGTATTGTATTGAACATTATAACTTTCGCACATTTTAATACCCGCAATTTTAGCAATGGCATAAGGCTCATTTGTATACTCTAGCACATCTGTCAATAAATACGCTTCTTTAATAGGTTGCGGACAGTTTTTAGGATAGATACAGGTACTTCCCAAAAACAATAATTTTTGCACTCCTGCTTTATAACATTGATGAATCACGTTATTTTGAATCATCAAATTTTCATAAATAAAATCTGCCCTGTATATATTATTTGCTTGAATACCTCCTACTTTAGCAGCAGCCAACACTACATACTCAGGCTTTTCTTTATCAAAAAAAGCAGTGACAGCTTGCGTATTTGAAAGATCTAATGCTGCATGTGTTCGCATTACCAAATTGCTATAGCCTTGATCTTTTAATTGTCTTACAATGGCACTACCTACCAAGCCTCTGTGTCCTGCAATATATATTTTGGCTGTTTTTTTCATATTCAGGTTTTACTCAAAGTAATTGTTTATTCTAAAACCGCCTTTTTGTAAATACTGTTCCTTTTCCATCAACCTCATATCATGCGCCATCATTTCTGAAACTAGTTCTTCTAATTGATATTCTGGGACCCAACCTAGTTTTTCTCTAGCCTTTGTAGCGTCACCAATTAATAATTCAACTTCTGTTGGTCTAAAATAATTAGAGTCTACTGCAATAATTTGAGTACCTATTGCTACTTGAAAACGTTCATCTTTACAGGCACTAACATATCCTTTTTCGGCTAAACCTATTCCTTTAAATTCTATTTCAATGCCTACTTTATCAAAGGCCATTCCTATAAAATCACGTACCGAAGTTGTTTTACCTGTAGCAATTACCCAATCCTCTGCTTCATCTGCCTGTAAAATCATCCACATCATACGCACATAATCCTTAGCATGTCCCCAGTCACGTTTTGCATCTAGATTACCCATATATAAGCAATCTTGTAAGCCTAATGCAATTTTTGATGCCGCGCGTGTAATCTTTCGCGTTACAAATGTTTCTCCTCTTACAGGAGATTCGTGATTGAACAAAATACCATTGGCTGCAAAAATACCATAAGCCTCACGGTAGTTTACTGTTGCCCAATAAGCATACATCTTTGCTACTGCATAGGGGCTACGCGGATAGAAAGGGGTGGTTTCTGTTTGCGGTACCTCTTGCACTTTACCGTACAGCTCTGAGGTAGATGCTTGGTATACTTTTGTTTTGTTTTCTAAGCCCAAAAAGCGGACAGCTTCCAAAATACGTAAGGAGCCTATTCCATCTGCATTGGCCGTATATTCTGGAATTTGAAAAGAAACATGTACATGACTCATTGCAGCAAGATTATATATCTCATCGGGTTCAATCTCTTTGATTAAACGTATCAAGTTGGTACTATCTGTCATATCTCCATAATGCAAGACAAAATTACGGTTGTCAGTATGAGGATCTTGATAGAGATGATCTATACGGTCTGTATTAAATAATGATGATCTACGCTTAAGGCCGTGTACTTTGTATCCTTTTTTAAGTAAGAACTCACTTAAATAAGCGCCATCTTGTCCTGTAACTCCAGTTATAAATGCTACTTTCATGAATAGATTAGGTTATTTCTTCTTTAATTATTGAATTATAAATGTCTGTATATGCCTGTGCCTGTTTCTTAAAAGAAAAATGAGTTTCTGCATATGCTCTTATGGCTTCAGGATTTGTTTTAATACCTTTTTCAAAAAACTGTACGATTGTATTTGCTAAGGCTTTCGCCGAAATTTCCTGAGCCAACATTCCGTTTGTTTCTTTTATAATGTGTTCTTTCATACCTCCTACTGCAAAACTTATAATTGGTGTTCCACAAGCAAAAGATTCAAGCATTGTATTTGGCAAATTATCTTCTCTACTGGGCAACACAAATACATCTGCAGCGCTATATGCTGCTGCTAATTCTTGAGGTGTTTTCAAAAACCCTAAAGGTACTATTTTTACTTGTTTATTGGCAATGTTTATGATGCCTTTTCCTACTGTTAACAAGGTAATTGGAGAATCTATTAAAGACAAGGCTTCTTCCAACAAGTCAAAGCCTTTTCTATATAAATCTAATGATCCCGCTACAAAAAGCAAAACATGTTCTTTTTCTGAAATATTAAAACGTTCTCGTACTTGCATTTTATCTGCAATAGTAAACTCTGCTGTGTCAACTCCATTAGCAATGACTGTATGCTCATTAAAATGACTAAACACCTTTGATAATTTTGCTTCTTCAAGCAACCAAGAAGATGGACTCACCAAGGCTCCTTTTTTAATACTACGTAGCGCATGTATCTTAATGTCTAACATTTCAGAAGCAAGAGAGGTTATTTCTTTATTTTGAAAAGCATCATGTTGGAAATGAAAAATCCCCATAAATGGATTCATGTCATGTAAGGTCCAAACAATAGGTTTATTAATTGCTGTAAAAAAAGTAGGATAATCTAAAATTCCACCTATCCAATGCAGGTGTATTATATCTGCATCTTGTACCATTGAATGCTCATGAAGCGAAATATTAGCTATTGGAAATGTAGCAACTTCACATTGTAATTTTTCTTTTATTTTGTTAAGATATTGTAGGCGTCTCAGTTTTTTGGAAGGAAACAACCTATGTCTTAAAATTTGAAATATGCTTGGTTTTTTATATTTCAGAAAATCATCTTCATGTTCAACTCCATTAAACCCTATAGTTTTTCCTCTTGATAAATAACCAGAAGACACGCCTTGATCTTGTAACGCTAGATGTAACCTATAGGCAGCAATACCAGCACCACCTTTATACGAAGTTGTAATATGAAGTACTTTTATACTCATTTGTTACTTGTTACCTTTTGTATTATTTTTCTTGTAAACTCTGTACCATATCTTTTAAAATAAGAACTTGGATATCCATGGAAAAAGTAATCTACACACACTACCCTTAAATTTCTAAGCAGTAAGCCTATACTTTCTATCTTTTCTTTAGGCGCCCAAGAATGATCCCACAAATGTACTGCATAGCTTTCTGCCGTGACAAACAAAGCATAGTCTTTATCTCTGTCTTGATACTGCAATGCATAAAAATATTCAGGATCAAAAATATGTTCTTTAGTATGTAATTGATCTCTGTGTATTACAGAAGCAAACGTATGCGTAATTACAGGCAAAGAGAACTCATTAAAAGGAGTTTCTGCATAAAAAGTGTTCATGGCATTAAAAAAACGATGATTTGGTATTCCTCCAAACAAACCATAAGCTGTTCTTCCTTTTATTTCATATCCACTAAAAAAATCATAGGACAACAAAGGGGTTATAGGCTTAACTAGTAGCATATCTAGATCCATATAGACACCTCCAAACTCTCGAAGCACAGCAACTCGTATTGCATCAGCGACAAAGGCATACTGTTTTTTTCGGTAGGCGTTTTTATAAAATTTGTTTTGATAAGGAGTTGTATTGCGCTCATTCCATTCTTTTAGTTCAAAATTGGGAGCATGTTGTTTCCAACTAGCAATGCATTGCAAAGCAATTTCACTTTTTGGATTTGGTCCAAACCAACAATAATGAATGATTTTAGGGATCATACTATTTTACAAATAACGTATGGATGATTTTTATTGTTTTAAAAACAATACGTCTAGCCCATTTTTTTTCTTTAAAATCAAGAAGTAATTGTACATCCTTTCGTTTTAAAAGTTCTTTTTGGTCTTCTTGAATATAAGCATCCTTTATAAATGCCTTGAAATGCCTTTGAAAAACTTGATCTTTTTCAGATGCTATTTTTTGTTTGTTTACTGGATCATTTGACATCCCATCTAATCCAAAAATAGAAATGGTTTCATCTAGATGTCTATAAGTCACATTTTCTTTGCAAATAGCACATATAAAGAATTCCCAGTCAGATATTATTTTAAACGTTTCTGTGTAGTAAAAAAGGGTTTCAAAGAGTTCTCTTTTTATAAAAGATCCAGGATGAGGCAAAGACCGTTTTAAAAAATAGCTAAAGGCTAATTCTTTAGGATATTCTTGAACAAATTGTTCTTTAGAAGACTCAAATACAAGGTTTCCATAATGTATCTCAATTTTTGGATCCAGCTTTGGTAAAACCCGCTGCATGACTTGTTCATTGAAAAAGACATCACCACTATTTAAAAACAGCACATAGGTTCCAGTTGCCATTCTTATACCTTTATTCATTGCCTGATACACTCCTGTATCTGGCTCACTTTGACACTGTATCCCAGAGGCATATTCATCTAAAAATGCAAGGCTTCCATCTGTAGAAGCGCCATCTATAACAATATGTTCTACATCCAGCATTTGCTGATTTGCGACACTTTGCAATGTTTTTTTTAATCCTACAGCATTATTATAATTTACCGTTATGATAGATAATTTTGGCATAGATGCAAATTCCTTTTTTAAAATTTAATTATCTTCGAGACTTAATATTGGATGCATAAATATAAGCCAATAAATAAAAACTAGACACAAATACCCCTTTAAAAGACCAATATGTTATCTAAGGAGAAACAATTTATTTTTATCCACAACTTTAAAACAGGAGGTACTAGTATTGAAAAAAAATTGGGACACTTTGATGCTTTATCAAAAGATGTACAAGACCATAGAACTATTAAAGACTTTGAAAGACTTACACAAAGAGCAACTTATGCCAAATTAAGTGCATATGCCTTAAAAAAAGGAAAGTCTAAAAGCTCCCTAAATGCTTTCAAAAACATGATGCATCCTGAGCTTACAAAATCTCAATACAACTCCTATTTTAAATTCACTTTTGTACGTAATACTTGGGCACGTATGTATTCCTGGTATAGAAATGTAATGAAAGACCCTATGATGCGTGCTTCATATAATATTATAGACACAAACTTAAGCTTTGACGATTTTTTAACTACTTATATAGAACACAATACCTTCTCTCAACTTTACTTTATCACGGATACAAAGGGAAATGTACCTATGGATTTTATTGGCAAATTTGAAAACCTTCAAGAAGATTTTAATTATGTATGTGAAAAACTAGCTATTGAAGACAGTACCTTACCAAAACTACTTGTAAGAAACTACAGCCATTATAGTAAAAACTATACAGATAAAACTAAGGATCTTATCTACAAACTATACAAAGAAGAAATTGATTACTTTAAATTTGAATTTTAATTGCCTACACTTTATTAGCCAAAGAAGTTAATACTTGGCTACTCTTAGTTAAGATTCTATTGAGCAAAGATCTTTTTTTAGAAACAGGCTTTAAAGACATTTTTACGGGGTACGATATCCCCAGTTTTTTCATTTCATAAAAACCACATTCTTGTAATACCGTTTTATAATCTACGTATAAACCCTGTAATAAAGGGAAATCTGTTAACAAAAACCGACTATACTCTCTAGACACTTTCGCTTCTTCTGTTGCTATCTTACTAAAATGATAAAACACTAATGTAGAATCATCATTTAAAAGTATAGCATCTCCATCTACTGATACTACTTCACGTTCATGTAAATTCCAGGGTCCCATATTATAATTATAGGTTTTAAGGATATGTACATCTTTAAAAAACAAAGGCGCTAATTCCATCCATAATTGATCTACAAAATATCCTTTATGAGGTCTATCATAACCAAAAGCTAGATTACGTTCTTCCCACCAATCTAACATTTTATGTGTTTCTGGATGTTGAGCGTTTAAACCTAAAAAGCCTAAGTTATAAATACCAAATCTAAAAAATGTATTCTCTTCTGGCATCAAACCATCTCTAGGGATTGGCGTTACAATATGAGGTGTTAACACCATACTTTTTTCTTGAAGTAAGGTATTTGTCTGCTCTAAAGATTGATAAAAATAAAGGTCAGGGTCCAGGTAATAAATAGTTTTAGCTTCTTTGTTTTGCTTCAATAAATGCTTAATAGCACTTGGTTTA